>JBJOLD010000154.1:0-12562 GCA_046045765.1 Pseudomonadota bacterium
GCCAGTTTCCCCAATGACAGTGACGGCATTGTTTTAGCCGCAACTGCGGGGGCAGTGAATGTTCAACTGGGCTCCAAAGACCACAGCAGCGCAGGCCAGACGCCGCAGCCCGTGCACCTGCGTGCTGTGGTGGGCTTGGTTTGGCGCACCGTGGTGATGTGGATGGTTTTCCTGGCCTTGCTGTCGTTGGCAAGGCTGCTGGGTTAGTACCGCTTCTGCGATAGCTCGGCAAACAAATCGCTATAAATTTTATAGCGATACATGCTGATTGGATGGGCGCTAGCGGTTAATTTCATGGCGGAAAGTACGCCACAACCGGGCTCGTGCAAATGGCTGCAGTTATAAAACTTGCAGTCGCTAGCATTGGCTTTGATGTCGGGCATTAGCCCTGCCAAGTGCATGGGGTCAATGTGGTTTAGGCCAAATTCCTGAAAACCCGGTGAATCAATCAGTGCAGTGGTTTTTTTGGCATCCACCCAGTAGAGGTTGGTGCTGGTGGTGGTGTGTTTTCCAGAATTTAGTGCCGTAGAAATTGCATTGGTCAGCACCCTGGCATTGGGTACCAAACGGTTAATCAGCGTGCTTTTGCCCGCGCCTGAGGGCCCCAAAACCAAGGTGATTTTTCCGCGCAGCAGCGCGAACAATTCGTCTGTCTCGCCTTCAACTGCGGCTGCAGGTTTAAGGGCCAGCGGTAAAACGGTGTAACCCATATCCCGGTAATGGTCCATGCGTTCCCATGCTCGACCAAATGGCTCTGCCAAATCGCTTTCATTCAATGCAATGATAGGACGAATGTGCTCTGCTTCAGCCGCTATTAGCGCGCGTGACAATTGGCTTTCAGAAAACTCTGGCTCTGCAGCAATCAGCACCAATACCTGGTCCAGGTTGGCGGCAAATGACTTGGTGCGTATTTCGTCCTGGCGGTAAAACAGGTTGCGCCGCTTTTCTACCTTTTCGATCGTGCCCTCGTCTTCGGTAGCCTGCCACAACACACGGTCACCCACTACGGTTTGGCTCTTTTTACCGCGTGGGTGGCAAATCAGACGGCGGCCTTCAGGGGTTTCCACCCACACATGGCGGCCATGGCCGGCGACAACGAGTCCGGGGTTCAGTGCAGCTTGGGTAACCAATGGGTTGTGCCTTCAGTGTTGCACCAGCGCGTCTACCAGCGCAGCGCATTCAAAATCAGTGTGAGAGATGCCGCCCAAATCATGCGTGTTAAAGCGCACGCTGCATGAGCTCCACTGCACCAACAGGGCTGGGTGGTGGTCGCGCTGCTCGGCAACGTAGGCAACAGCATTTGCAAACGCCATTACTTTCAAGTAACTGGCAAAGACAAATGTTTTCTCAATGGCCAAATCTGCGCCATCTCCGTGCAATTTCCAGCCGTCTGTTTTGGCCAGGCTTGCTATTAATTGCGTAGCTGTTAATGCTTTGCGGACGGGGGCTGCAGGTGTATTTTCCATAAATTTCTAGTGTCTCAAGTGGCTTTGAGGGCTGGCACCATGCGCCCCAATCGCTCTGACGCAGGTGGGTGTGAATAGTAGAACTTCACGTAGACAGGGTCTGGCGTCAGCGTTGAGGCATTGTCTTGGTACAGCTTGAGCAATGCGCTGGACAAGTCGGCACCGCTGGTCTGCGCTACAGCGTAAGCATCCGCCTCGAACTCGTGCGTGCGAGAAAGCTGCGCAAATACCGGGCCCAAAAATACGCCAGCTAAGGGCAACGCCATCATGAACAAAAGCAATGCTAACGCGTCGTTGGGGCCGGTGATGTTCGGCAACACGCCTAGGCCGGTATAAAACCAAAGCTGCTGGCTTACCCAGCCCAAAGCCGCAAACCCCAGCAGGCTGAGCGCGAACATGGAAACAATACGTTTGAGGATGTGACGATGCTTGAAATGCCCCAACTCGTGCGCCAGCACGGCATCGACTTCAGCAGGGGTGAGTTGCGCCAGCAGCGTGTCATAAAAAACCACTCGTTTGGATGCACCAAAGCCTGTGAAGTAGGCATTGGCGTGCGCACTGCGTTTGCTGCCGTCCATCACATAAAAACCTTTGGAGGTGAATCCGCAGCGCGCCATCAAATGTGTCACCCGGTTTTTGAGTTCCGGGTCTTCCAGCGGCTTGAAATGGTTAAACCACGGCGCAATCCAGGTGGGGTAAACCAGCAGCATGAGCAAGTTGAAACTCATCCACAGGCCCCAAGTCCACAGCCACCACAGCGACCCCGTAGCGCCCATCATCCACAGCACCAGTGTGATGATGGGCAAGCCAATCAGCGCACCCAATACCGTCGATTTAAAGAGATCTTTTAGCCACAGCGACACTGTTGTTTTGTTAAACCCAAACCGTTGCTCCAGCACAAAAGTGCGGTACAACGCGAAGGGCAAATCTAGTACAGCGCCCACAACCATAAAGCTGGTGAGTAAGACCGCCTGCTGGGCCAAACTGGAAGGTATCCATTGCAGCAAAGTGGCATTAAGCAAACTGAGGCCACCCAAGAGCGTCCATGCCACCGTCAGCACCGTGCCCCAGGCAAGCTCCAGCAAACCAAACTTGGCTTGGGCAATGGTGTAGTCGGCAGCCTTATGGTGCGCATCCAAGGTGATGCGTTGCGCAAATGCGGCGGGCACAGCAGCCCGGTGTGTGGCTACATGGCGTATCTGGCGAGAGGCCAACCAAAATTTCAGCAGCATGCTGGTTACAAGGGCCGCTGCAAAAATCGATGTCAATATCAGAGAGGAAGCTGTTGCGGAAGTGGCGTCTGTCATGGCCGTCGAGTGTAGGCTATCGGCGACAATTCCTCCATGGACGCACCGAACACCCCTCTTCAAAAATCTGACAAAAACCTGGTATGGCTGGACTGCGAGATGACCGGCCTGAACCCGGAGGTAGACCGTATTATCGAAATTGCGGTGATCGTTACAGGCCCTAACTTAGAGAACCGCACCGAAGGCCCCGTGCTTGCGATCTACCAAACCGATGAGCAGCTCGGCAAGATGGATGCCTGGAACCGTGGCACCCACGGTAAGAGTGGGCTGATTGATAAGGTAAGGGCATCTAGCGTCACAGAAGAGCAGGCGCAAACCGAAATCATCGCATTTTTGAGCCAATATGTGCCTGCCAATGGCTCGCCCATGTGTGGCAACACCATTGGGCAAGACCGCCGCTTTTTGAATAAATACATGCCCAAGCTGGAGGCTTTTTTCCATTACCGCAACTTGGATGTGAGCACTCTGAAAGAGCTTTCTAAGCGCTGGAAGCCAGAAATTTACGCATCGTTCAAGAAACAGCAGCGCCACACAGCATTGGCCGATGTGCATGAATCTATAGACGAACTGGAACACTACCGAGCCCATTTCTTGAAACTTGATTAGGTAGAAACCCGAATTCATGCCATAATAGAGGGCTTCGCTACAAACCGTAGTGAATTTTGTACATCTCCCTTCATTCACCGGGCATGCCGTTCTCTTGATCGGCAATAAACGCCCCCAGCACTGAATCACCCGATGCGGGTCAGAGCAGGTTCCGTGTGATGGTTGATGTTTTTTAACCATTGACGGAGCAGTCGCACAACCTGCGGCGCTCGCGTGTGAGAAAAAATATGACTGACGCTTTTGAAGTGACAGGCGAATTTGCGCCTGCCGAAATTTTGACATCCCCTGTTTCAGGGGCCTCCAGCCCGATGGAACCCCAGCTGACTTCTAACGAAGTTGACGTAGAAGAAGCCATTGTGGAGCCTGAAGTTCCTAACGGATTTGTCGAGCTGGGATTGGCGCCTGAGCTCGTTCAGGCCTGTAAGGATCTGGGCTATACCCAGCCCACCACAGTTCAGAAGAAAACCATCCCCTTGGCCTTGCCTACCTCCAATGCAGGCAAGAAAGACGGATTCATCGACCTGATGGTTTCCAGTCAAACCGGCAGTGGCAAGACTGCAGCATTTTTGTTGCCCGTGTTGCACACCCTGTTAACTCAACTGGCCGACGCTGAAGCAGCAGAGCGCGCTGAGTACGAGCAAGCCTGTGCGGACGCTACTGCCAAAGGTGAGCCCGCTCCTAAGCGCCCCAAGCGCAAGGACCCCACCAATGTCCGCAACTTCAAGGCTCCAACCCCTGGTGCCTTGATTGTTTGCCCCACCCGCGAACTGGCCCAGCAAGTAGCGCACGACGCGATCGACCTGGTGCAACATTGCCGCGGTCTGCGCGTGGCCAACATCGTGGGCGGTATGCCTTATCAGTTGCAAATTGCCAAGCTACAAAATGCCAATTTGGTTGTGGCAACTCCTGGCCGTTTGTTGGATCTGCAACGCTCTATGCAAATCAAGCTGGACCAAGTCCAGTTCTTGGTGGTAGACGAAGCTGACCGTATGTTGGACTTGGGCTTCTCTGATGACTTGGCTGAAATCAACCAGCTGACCATTGGACGCAAGCAAACCATGATGTTCAGCGCCACTTTCGCACCCCGCATTCAGCAACTCGCTGCCCGCGTGATGCGCGAACCTCAGCGCGTGACCATCGACAACCCGCAAGAAAAACACGTCAACATCAAGCAAGTGCTGCATTGGGCCGACAATGCCCAACACAAGCGCAAGCTGCTGGATCACTGGTTGCGTGACACCGGTATCAACCAAGCTATTGTGTTTGCCAGCACCCAGATCGAGTGCGACGGTTTGGCCAATGACTTGCAGCAGGACGGCTTTGACGCTGTGGCCCTGCATGGTGCCCTAAGCCAGGGTTTGCGTAACCGCCGCCTGATGGCTTTGCGCCAAGGTCAGGTGCAAATTTTGGTGGCGACTGACGTTGCTGCCCGCGGTATTGACGTACCCACCATTACCCACGTGTTCAACTTTGGCCTGCCCATGAAGGCCGAAGACTATACCCACCGCATTGGCCGTACTGGCCGGGCTGGTCGCGATGGTTTGGCCATCACTTTTGCCGAAATGCGTGATCGCCGCAAGATTTTCGACATCGAAGCTTACACGCGCCAGCCTATCAAGGCTGAAACGATTCCTGGCCTTGAGCCACAACAGCGCGCTCCTGAATCACGCCCCAGTTTTGCGGGTCGTGCCAATCCAGGTGGCGGCTTTGGCGGTGACCGCGATCGCAAGTTCAGCAACGGCCCTCGTGAAGGCGGCTTTGGTGGAAACCGTGGCAATGGCGGTGGTCGTGACTTTGGCGGCAACTCGCGTGACTTCGGTGGTGCAGCCAAAGAAGGTTTCAGCTACGAACGCAAGGGTGGTTTCAACGACCGCTTTGCTGGCCAAGGCAATCCAGCACCTCGCGGTGACTTTGCCCCTCGCGGTGATGCACGCCCCCCTCGCG
Source organism: Pseudomonadota bacterium (assembly GCA_046045765.1). Lineage (GTDB taxonomy): Bacteria > Pseudomonadota > Gammaproteobacteria > Burkholderiales > Burkholderiaceae_C > Allorhodoferax. The sequence goes on from JBJOLD010000154.1 coordinate 5,324, forward strand.
GTGATTTCAATGCGCCGCGCGGCGATTTTGGTGCTCCTCGTGGTGACTTCGCACCGCGCAAGCCAGCATTTAGCAAGCCCGCTGCTTTTGCAAAGCCCGGCAACGGTGGCAAAGTGTTTGTACCCCGGGATGCCAAGAAGCGCCCTGTACGCAACGCTGACTAAAGCGCCTTCGATAATACGGCCCACCGATTTCGAACAGCTGTTCGAAATCGAGCCGAATCACTACTGTTAAAAAACTACAGCGCCCGCAAGGCGCTGTTTGTATATTTGCACGGTGAAGTTGTTACTTAATTTGCGCCATATGCGGTATTGCGCCCTATTGCATGTTGTTAATGCTGGCTAATTCAACAAAAAGCCCGGCATGGTCCAGGTCTGCAAGCCCATGCGACACGCCTTGTGCATACAGCGCCTCGAATAGTTTTGTAATGGGTGCTTCAAAGCCAATTTCACTGGCGGTGCTCAAAGCATTGCGCATGTCTTTAAGCTGCACTGACATCTTGCCGCGTGGTGCAAAGTCACGGTCCACCATACGTTGGCCATGAATTTGCAGGATTCGGCTATCGGCAAATCCGCCAGCGATTGCTTCTTTGACTTTGGCCATATCAGCCCCGCCTTTTTCGCACATCAAAAGCGCTTCTGCAACCGCCCCGATGGTGATGCCCACAATCATTTGATTGGCCAGTTTCGCCAGCTGACCCGCACCCGTAGGGCCTACATGCGTAGCACGGCCCAATGTCTTAAACACGGGCACAGCGCGCTCAAAGTGCGCGGGTTTCCCGCCCACCATGATAGCCAACGTTCCTTGGTCTGCGCCAATGGTTCCGCCTGAAACGGGGGCGTCCAAATAGTCCACCTGCAGCTCGCTCAGACGTGCTGCATGATCTCTGGCTTCAATGGGTTTGATAGACGACATATCAATGACTAGGCTGTGCGCAGCCAGCGCGCGGTGGGTGGCTTCGTCAAACAACACGTTACCCACGACGGTGCCGTTGTCCAGCATCGTGATGGTGATGTCTGCGCCTTGCACGGCACTGTCAGGCTTGGCATGCACTTGCGCACCAAATGGAGCTAACAATTGTGCTTTGACCAGTGTTCTATTCCACACATGCACTTCGTGGCCCGCTTCGCACAAACGCCGCGCCATTGGAAAACCCATCAACCCGATACCCAAAAAAGCAATTTTCATAGTCACATCAACAGATGTTCACCCGCGTTGTCACCGCCCAGGGTGACGTAGTTCACCTTGCGAATGTCCATGAGCTTTTTGCCGCCGGAGTAACTGATGGAGCTTTGCACGTCCTGCTCCATCTCTATCAGCGTATTGGCCAGCTTGCCTTTGATCGGTTCCAAAATGCGCTTGCCTTCAACGTGTTTATATTCGCCCTTGTTGAAGTCGCTAGCCGAGCCGTAGTATTCCTTGAACAACTTGCCGTCCACTTCCACGGTCTGGCCGGGGCTTTCTTCATGGCCCGCAAATAGCGAACCAATCATCACCATGGTGGCCCCAAAACGCACACTCTTGGCAATATCGCCGTGGTCGCGAATGCCGCCATCAGCAATGATTGGCTTGGTCGCTACACGGGCACACCATTTCAGCGCACTGAGCTGCCAGCCACCGGTACCGAAACCTGTCTTGAGCTTGGTGATGCACACCTTGCCTGGGCCAATGCCGACCTTGGTTGCGTCTGCACCCCAGTTTTCCAGGTCAATCACGGCCTCGGGGGTGGCCACATTGCCCGCAATGATGAAAGTACCAGGCATCTTGCTCTTGAGGTAAATGATCATGTCGCGCACGCTGTCGGCGTGCCCATGGGCGATGTCGATGGTCACGTATTCAGGGGTCAGGCCCAGTTCGACCAAGGTGTCCACCGTAGCGTAGTCTGGCTTTTTGACCCCTAGCGAGATGGATGCAAACAGGCCTTTGGCTTTCATGTCTTGCACAAACTTGACGTTGTCCAGATCAAAGCGGTGCATCACGTAAAAATAGCCGTTTTGGGCTAGCCAGACACAAATAGACTCATCGACCACCGTCTTCATGTTGGCCGGCACTACGGGCAAGCGGAATTTGCGTCCGCCCAGCTCAACACCGGCGTCGCACTCTGATCGGCTTTCCACGCGGCACTTGCGGGGAAGCAAAAGAATGTTGTCGTAGTCAAAAATTTCCATGGTCCAAGCTCCTGTTCAATTTCAAGAAAATAGATTCAAAAAAGCGGACGCTTGGATCAGACCCGGCCATAAAAAAACCGGGTGCCAATTGCTTGGGCCCGGTGATTGATTCTACTCACGTTTAGAACACACCTTCTCGCAGCGGGATCAGGGTGGCGGCGCGTTTTGCTGCGTGTCCCCCGCCCGCGTTGCGGGCTCCTCCTTTACCTTCGCAAAACACACCGCCACCCTGATCCCTCGGGCGCTTTCTACAATGGGACCATGCATTCCCTGTTCTCTCCATCTGACGCTGTGTCACCCCTCCTCGCCACCCTCAACCCCGAGCAAAGTGCCGCCGTTACGCTGCCCGCCGAGCACGCACTGATTCTGGCTGGCGCAGGCTCGGGCAAAACGCGTGTGCTCACCACCCGCATTGCGTGGCTGCTGCAAAACGGCTATGTCTCGCCCGGCGGAGTTTTGGCGGTCACCTTTACCAACAAGGCGGCCAAGGAAATGATGACGCGGCTGGGTGCCATGCTGCCGGTGAACGTGCGCGGCATGTGGATTGGCACTTTTCACGGGCTGTGCAACCGCTTTTTGCGTGCGCACTACAAGCCCGCAGGTTTGCCGCAGGCGTTTCAGATTTTGGACACGCAAGACCAACTCAGCGCAATCAAGCGGCTTTGTAAGCAGTACAACATCGACGGTGAGCGTTTTCCGCCGAAGCAGTTAGGCTGGTTCATTGGCAGTTGCAAAGAGGATGGATTACGCCCTAAAGACGTGGTGGCCAGCGACCCGGACACGCGTAAAAAAGTGGAGATTTACCAGCTCTACGAAGAGCAGTGCCAGCGCGAAGGCGTGGTAGATTTTGGCGAGCTGATGCTGCGCTCTTACGAGCTGTTGCGTGACAACGCTCCCATTCGCGAGCACTATCAGCGGCGCTTTCGCCACATTTTGATTGACGAATTTCAGGACACCAACAAGCTGCAATACGCCTGGATCAAGATGATTGCGGGCCTGGAGCCGGAAGCCGGTGCAGGCAGTGGTGGTGCAGTGTTGGCGGTGGGGGATGACGACCAAAGCATTTATGCCTTTCGCGGTGCGCGCGTGGGCAATATGGCCGACTTTGTGCGCGAGTTTCAGGTGCAGCACCAAATCAAGCTGGAACAAAACTACCGCAGCTACAGCAATATTCTGGACAGTGCCAACGCACTCATTAGCCACAACAGCAAGCGCCTGGGTAAAAACCTGCGTACCGACCAGGGCGCGGGCGAACCCGTACGGGTGTACGAGGCACCTAGCGACTATGCCGAAGCGCAGTGGATGGTCGATGAGATGAAGCAACTCATCCGCGAGGGCACCGAACGCAAAGAAATAGCCGTGCTGTACCGCAGCAACGCACAAAGCCGGGTGATTGAAACCGCGCTGTTCAACGCCGCCATTCCTTACCGCGTGTACGGCGGTTTACGCTTTTTTGAGCGGGCCGAAATCAAGCATGCACTGGCCTATTTGCGCCTGCTGGAGAACCCCAACGACGACACCAGCTTCATGCGCGTGGTGAACTTTCCGGCGCGTGGCATTGGCGCGCGCAGCATTGAGCAACTGCAAGACTTGGCGCGCGCGACCGGGTGTTCCCTGCACGATGCAGTCAGCACGCTGAGCGGCCGCCCCGGTGCGCTGATTGGCGGCTTTGTGGCCAAGCTGGATGTGCTGCGTGAGCAGACCGCCAACCTGAACCTCAAAGACGTTATCAAGCTGATGCTGGAACACAGCGGCCTGCTAGAGCACTACCGCAACGAACGCGAAGGCGAAGACCGCGTAGAGAACTTGGACGAACTGGTCAACGCAGCCGAAAGCTTTGTGATGCAAGAAGGCTTTGGTCGCGAAGCGCCAGGCATGACGCCGCTGGTCAGTAGTCCGCAGGCCCTCACACAGCTATTGACTCAGAGCCCAGCCAGCCAAGGTCTGGGCGGTGCGGCGCTGGATGCCGGGCCGGACGAATTTGGCGACACCGGTGAAACTCTGTCGCCCTTGCAAGCCTTTTTGACACACGCCGCTTTGGAAGCGGGCGACAACATGGCTGCTGCCGGCCAGGACGCTATTCAGCTGATGACGGTCCACTCCAGCAAGGGGCTGGAATTTGACTGTGTGTTCATTACTGGGGTGGAAGAGGGCCTGTTCCCGCACGAAAATTCTTTGAGTGACCACGAGGGCCTGGAAGAAGAGCGGCGCTTGGCCTATGTGGCCATCACACGGGCGCGTAAGCGCTTGTACCTGAGCCACTCCCAAACCCGCATGCTGCATGGCCAGACGCGCTACAACCTCAAGAGTCGCTTCTTTGACGAGCTGCCCGAAGCGTGTCTGAAATTTCTTACGCCTAAGCAGCAGCCCATGCCCAGCGGCGGCGGTGCTGGTGGCTTTGGTGGGTTTGGCAGCAGTTGGGGTAACCGAGGGAGTGCTACAAATTCAGGAGCTGGTCACGCATACTCCACGGGGGCTGCGGGCCAATTTGGCGCTTATTCTGCGCCGCAAAAAGAAGTGCCACGCAAAGAGGACCCTACTGGCTTGCACAAAGGGCAAAAGGTGTTTCATGCCAAATTTGGCGAAGGCACGGTGTTGACACTGGAGGGGGCAGGTAACGATGCCCGCGCCCAAATTAGCTTCCCACGCCACGGTACCAAGTGGTTGGCACTTAGCGTAGCTAAATTGACTGCGCTGCCATAGTGGCCGTCTGAGACCAGTATTACGCGTCTTAGCCGATCACTTTGTGCCAGATTAATCTGCAGAGGTGTTTTTGGTGCCTTTTTTGCCCGAGATCTGCCACGCTGTGCGTTGATTGGTTAAACGGGCTAAAAACTCCAGCTCTTCGTCGGTGTGATTGATGGCTCTGGCCTTGGTGAGGCTAGTACCTTCTTTGGGAGAGATTTCGCCCCAGTAGGCTTGGTGGTACTCCGATTGGCTGGTAGTGCGGCTGCTGCCGGCGGCCATGTCTACGGTGCCGTAGCAGTTGCAAAAGTAACTGCGGCCGCCTTGGTCTGCGAAAATTTCGGTGTACACGCCAGTGCCGCGTATGCCGGCGGTCATGGTGGGCGTAACGATTTGGCGGTTGGTGCCTTTGCCCCACACACTTATTACCGCGCCTGTTAGCAATCGAAGCACGCTTACTGCAAATAGCGATATGCCGCGCTCTACAGTCAGCATGCTGTTTTGTCGCACATGGAATGCTGAGTTGCCGAGCACGAAAATCAAGGTTGAATTGGGCCCGGTACTAATTGCGTCGCCTGTTTGAATCGATTGCTCTGGCATTAACCGCTGGCCATTCACCATGGCGTCACCCGTGAGCTGTACCACGTTGCTGCGGCTTTGCGCGTGTGCTGCGCCGAATCCGCCCATGGCTGTCCAGCTGGCGGCGGCCTGCAAAAAGCCCCGGCGCTGGAACCAAAGCACTTCAGATTCGGTACGGCCTTGCAAGTGGTGTTGCGTCATAGGGAGTTTCCAGTGGAGTTGTTTATTGTTTCGTCAAAACAGTCACGGTATGTAAAGTAGATGGACGTAAAAAACATAGCTGCCAACAGCATAGCAGCAGGAAACATGATCACGCTCACCATCTCGGGGTTACCCAAAATCGTGGCAATCAGTGCGACAACTACGCCGACGCTTATAAAAACACCCAACCAAACTACTCCAAATACCGTAAAAGCACCGAAATTGCGCTTGCAAGCTACCAGACTAAAAAAAACACTCTTGGCTGGAGACACGCCATCCCAGTGCACCAGTGCAGGGGCATGCCAAAACATCAGCGACAACGGCATGTACAGCACCATAGACAACATCACTGCCAACTCAAAGTCCGCAGCCTCCAGCAATTCGGATGACATCGAGCCGCCAATCAGGTACAGCCGCGCAAACTTGCCGCCGTCAGCCACCATGCTGATGCCTAAAACGAGCAAAAATCCAGCGGCATACATGGCGCCCAGCGTCAGCATGCCACGCCGCTTTTCAGCCCCGTTCAAGAAGGCGCTGGCCAACATGGCAGGCTTGGGGAAGTGGCCCTTCAGCGCCTCTTGCGTAGCCGCCATAAAGCCCAGCGTTGCACCTGGCAAAAGCACCAGCGCCAACACATTACCCACAATAGGAACAATGCTCAATAGCGACATCAAAGCCATGAACATGAAAAACAAACCCGTCAGAGCGAGAGGCTGCTTGAGGAAAGTGCGCATGCCCAGCTTGGCCCATTGCACGCCACGGCTGGCTGGGACGATGTGAAGTTTCATGCGGGGAGTAGCTCGGAAAGAGTAAGGGGCTGTTGAATACGTTGGCGCAGCACGCGCTCAAAGTGCGCGGGGTCGTGTGCTTGCAGCATGGCGGCCTCGCGCGGCAGGTGAAAGTCCCACAGGCGAGATAACCAAAAACGCAGCGCTCCGGCCCGCACCATAGCGGGTAGCAGAGCGCGTTCTTGCGCTTGCAAGGGCCGCACTTGGGCGTATGCATCTAAAAACGCGGAGGTGCGCTCAGCATCGGCGGCCCCAGTGGGTAGGTCGATACACCAGTCGTTCAGGCACACGGCAACGTCAAACAGCAATGCGTCTACGCCAGCAAAGTAAAAGTCAAAAAAGCCGGTGAGCTGGGGTTCCGCAATGCCGTCGTCGCCCGTGCTTTTCGACGCAAACATCACGTTGTCGCGGAACAGGTCAGCATGGATGGGGCCGCGTGGCAAAGCACCGTAGGCGCTGTGGGTGGCAATGTGGTTTTGGTAGGCCAGCTCGGTGGTGATCAGCGCGGCTTGCTCTTGGGTGAGAAAGGGCAGCACCACGGGTACCGTTTCGTTCCACCAGGGCAGGGCGCGCAAATTGGGCTGGTGCATCTCAAAGCTTTTGCCCGCAAGGTGCATACGCGCCAGCATGTCGCCGACGGCGGCGCAATGCGCGGCGGTGGGGGCAAGCTCGCTTTTGCCGCGCAGGCGGTTGACTACTGCGGCGGGCTTGGCGTTGAGGCTGTGCAGCACATCGCCGTCACTATTTGCGGCGGGGTCGGGCACGGGAATGCCGTGCACGGCCAAGTGCTTCATCAGCCGCAGGTAAAACGGCAATTG
>JBJOLD010000161.1:0-6242 GCA_046045765.1 Pseudomonadota bacterium
AAGCCCCAGGCTTAAACCTCAGTTTTTGACGAAGTACATTGCCATGGCCAAATCCGGTTTCTTCTCTTCCTTCGCTGACGTGTGGATGCTCGACGGCGTACGCACCCCCATGGTGGATTACTGTGGCGCGCTGGGCCACATTTCGCCCACCGACCTGGGCATCAAGGCCGCGCGTGCGGTGTTGGAGCGCAGCGGTGTTGCGGGTGACAACATCGACTCGGTGATCACCGGCAACATGGCGCCCGGCGACTTTGACCAGTTCTTTTTACCGCGCCACATTGGCTTGTATGCCGGGGTGCCGCAAGAGGTGCCCGCGTTGATGGCGCAGCGCATTTGCGGCACCGGGTTTGAGCTGTTCCGCCAAGCGGGCGAGCAGATTCAAAGCGGCGCCTGCGAAGCCGCCTTGGTAGTTGGCACCGAGAGCATGACGCGCAACCCCATTGCCGCGTTTGACCACCGTACCGGCTTCAAGCTGGGCGCGCCGGTGGGCTTTAAAGACTACATGTGGGAAGCGCTTAAAGATCCCGCCGCTGGCATCAACATGATTCAGACGGCTGAGAACCTGGCCACCAAGTACGGCGTGACCCGCGAAGAGGTAGACCAGTTCGCCAGCGACTCTTTTGCAAAGGCGGTGGCGGCGCAAACCAGTGGTTTTCATGCTGGTGAAATCGTGCCGGTGGTGACCGAGAAGTTTGAGTTGGCGGGCTACAAAGCACGCGGTATCAAGCTGCAAGGCAAAGTAACCGAAGTGTCGCAAGACACCCATGCGCGCGTGTCGCCCGTCGAGGTGTTGGCCAAGCTCAAACCCGTGTACGAGGGCGGAGTGCAAACCGGTGGCAACAGTGCTGCGCTGGTGGATGCCGCCGCTGCAGCCGTCGTTACTTCCGGTGTCTATGCCAAAGCCTGGGCCGCACGCCACGGCAAGCAGCCGCTGGCCCGCGTGGTTGCGGCTGCGGTTGTCGGCGTGCCCCCAGAAATTATGGGCATCGGCCCGGCCCCGGCGATTCGTTTGCTGCTGGAGCGCACCGGCTTGACGCTGGACCAGATTGGCCGCTTCGAGATCAACGAAGCGCAGGGCGCGCAAACCCTGGCGGTGGGCCGCGACTTGGGCCTGGACTTGTCCAAGCTCAATGTCAACGGCGGCGCCATTGCACTGGGCCACCCGTTGGCGACTACTGGTGTGCGTTTGACAATCACGCTGGCACGCGAGCTCAAGCGCTCCGGCTTGCGCTACGGCGTGGCATCGGCGTGCATTGGTGGCGGACAAGGCATTGCACTGCTGCTGGAAAACCCTGAGGTAGCCTGATTTTTATGTCAAATAGGGCTCTAGCGCCCGTGTAATATGCGTAAGCAGCTATGAAAATAATAGCAAATAGAAGTATTGAAAGTAGAAATACGCCATGAATATTGAAGGACAGTCAGCGTTAGTCACCGGAGGTGGCTCCGGTTTGGGCGAAGCCACCGCACTGGAATTGGCCCGCTTGGGCGCCAAGGTGGCCGTGCTCGACATCAATGCTGCGCAAGCTGACAAAGTGGCTGCAGCCATCAACGCAGCCTATGGCGAAGGCCGTGCCGTGGCCTGCGCTTGCGATATCACCAACAGCGACAGCCTGCAAGCTGCGCTGGACCAAGCTGCAGCGGCCATTGGCCCGGCACGCATTCTGATGAGTATTGCCGGCATTGGCAGTGCCAAGCGCGTGGTGGCCAAAGACGGCACCGCTGCACCACTCGAAGATTTTGTGCGTGTGGTCAACGTCAACCTGATTGGTACTTACAACGTGGCACGGTTATTCGCAGCAGCTTGCGCCAAACTGGAACCCATGCAGGACAGTGGTCAAGACAACGAGCGTGGGGTGATGGTGCTCACTGCATCGGTGGCAGCCTTTGACGGCCAGGTGGGGCAGCAGGCCTATAGCGCGTCCAAGAGCGGTGTGGTGGGAATGACCTTGCCCATGGCGCGCGACCTAGCACAACATGGCATTCGCGTGTGCACCATTGCCCCCGGCTTATTTGCCACGCCGCTGATGAAGACCCTGCCCGAGCCAGTGCAGCAGTCGCTGGCCGCCAGCATTCCCTTCCCCGCCCGCTTGGGCAAGCCCGATGAGTTTGCGCAGCTGGCTTGTCACATCGTCACAAACGGCCACTTGAACGGTGAAGTGATTCGCCTGGACGGCGCACTGCGCATGGCCCCCCGTTAACCCAGGAATTTAAAACCATGGCCAAAACCGTCGTTTATGAAGTGCAAGTGATGTTTGGGGATTGCGACCCCGCAGGCATCGTATTTTTCCCTAATTTTTCTAAATGGATGGACGCCTCCTCACTGAACTTCTTTGTGCAGTGTGGCGTGCCTCCGTGGCGAGAGTTGGTTAAAACCACCGGCATCATCGGCACACCTCTGCTGGAGATCCACACCAAATTCATGCGCCCCGCCACCTATGGCGAAACGCTACAGATCTACACCTCGGTAGAAGAGTGGCGTGACAAAGTGATTGTGCAAAAACATGTGGTCAAGCGTGGCGACGATGTGCTGTGCGAGGGCACAGAAACGCGTGCATTCTGCGTGCGTCTGCCTGACAATCCGGATCGCATCAAGGCCATTCCCGTGCCCGCTGATATCAAGGTCCTGTGCAGCTGAGCCGTATTTTTTCGACCGTTCTTTCCATCAATAACTAGGAGATTTTTCATGAAATTCATTCGCACGACCCTCGCTGTGGCAACCGCTGTGCTGTGCAGCAGCGCTGCGCTGGCTGATATTAATATTGGTGTGAGCTTGGCGCTCACCGGGCCAGGCTCTGGTTTGGGTATTCCCATGCAGAACTATTTCAAATTGTTTCCCTCCACCATTGGCGGTGAGAAGGTCAATCTGATCATTCTGGACGACGCGACCGACCCAGGTAAAGGTGCGCAAAACGCACGCCGTTTTGTGACAGAAGACAAGGTCGACATGATTATTGGCTCTTGCATTACTGCCGTAGCTGCCGCTATGTCGGACATCGCAACAGAAGCTGGCACTGTGCAACTGGCGGGCTCACCCGTTGGCCTGCCACCCGGTAAAGACGAGTGGGTGTTCCGTCTGCCCCAGTCCAACACCGTTATGGCCCACGCCATGGTGGAGCACATGCAAAAGCAGGGCGTGAAGACAGTCGGTTTCCTGGGTTACACCGATGCCTACGGTGAGCAATGGCTCAAAGAGTTCACGCCACAGGCCGAGAAGGCTGGCATCAAAGTGATCGCTGCCGAACGCTTTGCCCGCACCGACACCAGCGTCACACCCCAAGCCCTCAAACTCACCTCAGCCAATCCCGATGCGATGCTGATTGTGGCCTCAGGCAGCGGCGCTGCCATGCCGGAGATGGCGGTGATTGAGCGCGGCTACAAGGGCAAAATTTACCAAACCCACGCGGCTGCAAGCAAGGACTTGATGCGCGTCGGTGGCAAGGCCGTGGAAGGCACCTTTGTGGTGTCCGGCCCCGCCGTGATTGCGGAGCAGTTATCCGACAGCCATCCCTCCAAAAAGGTGGCCATCGATTTCGTGCAGAAGTACGAAAAATCCATGGGTGTGGGCAGCCGCAACCAGTTTGCGGGCCATGCCTATGACTCCCAAATCGTGCTGGAAAAAATCATTCCCATGGCACTGAAAAAAGCAAAACCTGGCACCAAAGAGTTCCGCGCTGCGCTGCGTGACTCCATGGAAACGATGGGCCGTACCGTGTTTGCACACGGCGTCATGAATTGGACTAAGGCTGACCACTGGGGTTACACCCTGGAAACCGGCGTGATGTTAAAAGTTGTGAACGGCGACTTCAAAGTCGACTAAGCACGCTTGTGCTGAGCCTGTGTTGCGGCATGTCTGCGGCACAGGTTTTTCTCCAGATTCTTTTCACCCTCACGGATTCGCTATGGATTTATCAATCGCCAGCATCCTGCTCCTAGATGGCATCACCAATGGTGCGGTGTACGCCTTGTTAGGGCTAGCCACGGTCCTGGTGTTTACCGTGACCCGAGTCATCTTTATTCCCCAGGGTGAGTTTGTGGCCTATGGCGCACTCACGCTGGCCATTTTGCAAACCGGTAAGGTGCCTGGCACCGTGTGGCTGCTGCTTATTTTGGCGGCGGTTGCGGCCTTGATGGACATGGCCGCCGAATGGAAACGCCATTCCACGTTGCTGTCTGCGCTCAAAGCAGGTTTGCGCACACTGGTCATTCCGGTAGCCATTTCTGGTATCACTATTCTTGTCGCACCCTCGCAGCCGCACTTGGCGATTCAGGCTTTGCTCAGCGTCGCCATCGTCACCGCTTTCGGGCCGCTGGTGTACCGCGTGGCCTACCAGTCGTTGGCGGATGCCACGTCCTTGGTGCTGCTGATTGTGTCGGTCGGTGTGCACTTTGCCATGACCGGACTGGGCCTGCTGTTCTTCGGAGCCGAAGGGTTCCGTAACCCACCGTTCTGGGACATGCGCCTGAACCTGGGCCCGATTGCCATCACCGGCCAGATGATCATTATTGGAATCACACTGGTCGCTTTGATTGCTATGTTGTGGATGTTTTTCGAGCGTTCCTTGTACGGCAAGGCGTTGCGCGCCACGGCAGTGAATCGCTTGGGTGCACGGCTCATGGGCATATCTTCCCAGACCGCAGGCCAAATGACCTTTGCCATGGCAGCACTCATTGGCGCGCTGTCGGGCTTGCTCATCGGGCCCAGCACTACGGTGTTTTATGACTCCGGTTTTTTGATTGGCCTCAAGGGTTTTGTGGCCGCCGTGATCGCAGGGTTGTCGAGTTACCCCGGTGCGTTGATCGGTGCCATGTTCGTGGGCGTGGTCGAGTCGTTTGGCTCGTTCTGGGCCAGCGCGTTTAAAGAGGTGATTGTGTTCACCATCATCCTGCCGGTTCTGCTGGCGCGTTCGCTCACGGGCGGACACTCTGACGAGGACCACTGACATGTTGTCTCGAAAAATGGGCCTGCTGGCCCTGGCTTTGGCCGTTCCTGCTGTAGCGCTGGCACCCTTGCCAGATTTTTGGATCAACCAGCTCAACACCATTGGCCTGTACAGCCTGACTTGCTTGGGCTTGGTGCTGCTTACCGGTGTGGGCGGCCTCACGTCGTTTGGGCAAGCGGCCTTCGTTGGTATCGGTGCGTACACCACCGCCTGGCTTACGCTCAATATGGGTGTGTCGCCGTGGCTCACCTTGTTTATTGGCTTGGCTTTCACGACGCTGAGCGCGCTGATCATTGCGCTGATTACCTTGCGCATGTCGGGCCACTACCTGCCGCTGGCCACCATCGCCTGGGGGCTGTCGCTGTACTACCTCATGGGCAACCTGGATGCGCTGGGCAAGTACGACGGTCTGTTGGGTATCAAAAGCCTGAGCCTGTTCGGCATGGACCTGGGCACCGGCCGTGGATTCTTTGTGCTGACGTGGGCCATAGTGATTGCAGCCGGCGTGGCATTGCTGCACTTGCTGGATTCCCGCTCGGGGCGCGCCATTCGCTCGCTCAAAGGGGGCTCGCAAATGGCCGAGGCTATGGGCATCAGCACCTTGCGCTACAAGATCACCATCTTTGTGATTGCGGCGCAGTTTGCCTCGGTGTCGGGTTGGCTGTTTGCGCACTTTCAGCGCACCGTGAACCCCAGTGCGTTTGGGCTGAAGATGGGCATTGAGTATCTGTTCATGACGGTGGTGGGCGGCGTGGGCCATGTGTGGGGGGCGCTCATGGGTGCCACCATCACCAAGCTGCTGGACGACCAACTGCAAGTGCAACTGCCGCGCCTGATTGGCACCAGTGGCAGCTACGAGGTGATTGTGTTTGGTATCGCTCTGGTACTCATGCTCAAGTACTTACCAGAAGGGCTATGGGAGTTTGTTGAGGTGCGCCTGCCACGCAAGCAGCGCGCGAATGATTGGGCGAATGCCCCTGCATTGTCCGAAAAATCCAAGCCCGCCACCGGTGAACTGGTGCTGGACGTGCAGGCCGTTCGCAAGGAGTTTGGTGGCCTGGTGGCGGTGAATGACATCAGTTTTCAGATCAACGCTGGCCAGATTGTGGGCTTGATTGGCCCCAATGGTGCAGGCAAGTCCACCACCTTCAATTTGATCACCGGTGTGTTGTCGTTGACCCGCGGTGCAGTGCGCTTTCGGGGCGAGCAGATCAGTGGCTTGTCGGCCCGCCGCATTGCACAAACCGGCATGGCACGCACTTTCCAGCACGTAAAGATGATCCCCGATATGACGGTGCTGGA
>JBJOLD010000216.1:0-6879 GCA_046045765.1 Pseudomonadota bacterium
CAGCACGGGGTTCACCGTCATTGACCCCGGCCCGGCGGATACCGACCACCTCCAACGCCTGTGGCAAGCAGCCACCCACCCGGACGGCAGCAGCGGCAACATTCTGCGCATTGTGTGCACCCATTCGCACCCCGACCATTCGCCGGGTGCCGCACCACTGCAGGCACTGTGCAGCCATGCGCCACCCATCCTCGGGCTGCCATCGGCTCCCACAGCGCGTGCGGCCAGTGAATTCACGCCCGACAGAGTGCTATTAAATAGTGAGCTGCTTACGCATAGCCCACGAGGGCTAGAGGCCAGCCACACGCTGCAAGTGATTTACACCCCCGGCCACGCGGCCAACCATGTGTGCCTGCTGCTGCTGGAAGACGGCGTGCTGTTCAGTGGCGACCACATTCTGAACGGCAGCACCACGGTGATTGACCCGCCCGATGGCAATATGGCCGACTACCTGCATTCGCTGGACCTGCTAGCTACCGCCTGCACCGAGCACAATGCCCAGTTCATCCTGCCCGCCCACGGCCATGTAATGACCGACGCCCTGGGCGCCATCGCCCAACTCACCGCCCACCGACTCAAACGCGAGGCCAAAATTGCCGCCGTCATGCAGGCCAATCCCTACGGCGCGCTAGACGACTGGCTGCCCCTGGCCTACGACGATGTGGACGCCCGCATCTGGCCTGTGGCCAAGCGCTCCCTACTGGCCCATGTAGAACGCATCCACGCCCTGCAAAATGCGAAAGGCACACTATGAACCGCGACAACACCCCCCCCTACAACCGTCAAGACAACCGCCCCGATAGCCGCCCACCACAGCGCAACGCAGCACCGCGCCCAGGCCCAAGGGCTAGCGCGCGCACTGCAGAACCCGAAGGCGAGCGGCTGTCCAAACACGTCATGCAGCTGAAAAACTGCTCGCGCCGCGAGGCCGAGCTCTACATCGAAGGCGGCTGGGTACTGGTCAACGGCGTGGTAGTGGAAGAGCCCGCATTTCGCGTCACCCGGCAAACCGTCACCCTGCACCCAGATGCCACGCTGCTGGGTACCGATTCCGTCACGCTCATCCTGCACAAGCCACCTGGCTGGCTCGACGGCGTAGATACCGACGACGATGAGGACGACGAAGACGACGCCCCGCCGCCGCCCAAAGGGCGCGCAGGCCCTGGCCGCCGCGCACCGACACCACCCCCGGTGTTGAACTGCCGCGCCCTGATGAGCGCCGCCCAGCACTGCCCGCACGACGACCCCAGCATCCGCATGCTCAAGCGGCACCTGAGCCACCTGGAAGCCGACGTGCCGTTGGAAACTGGTGCCAGCGGGCTGGTGGTGTTTACCCAGGACTGGCGCGTGACCCGCAAACTGAGTGAGGAAATCGGCTCCATGGAGCATGAACTGGTGGTGGACGTGGCGGGCGAAGTGCAAGCCGATGCCATGCAAAAAATGGCCCGGCTACTCAAAGACGAGCGCAACCCGCTGCCCCAAGCCAAGGTCAGTATCAACAGCTCTAGCCCCGAGCGCAGCAAGCTGCGCTTTGCCGTCAAAGGCGCGCACCCTGGGCTGATTTCTTACCTGTGTGAGCGCGCACAGCTGGACCTGCTTGCCATAAAACGCATCCGCATAGGACGCGTGGTACTGAGCGATTTACCTGAAGGACAGTGGCGCTACCTGGGTACGCACGAGCGGTTTTAAAGATCAGCTAGCGATGTAGTTTTGCAACTGATTGATGGTTTCTTCGCGGTCTTTGAGCAAGTCATCCATGATGTCGCGAATCGAGATCATGCCCAAGACGGTGGTGCCATCCACCACCGGCAAGTGGCGGATTTTTTTCTGGCTCATCAGCGCCATGCACTTATCGGTTGTGGTTTTGGGTGATACCGTCATCACAGTCGAAGTCATGATTTCTTCGACCCGGGTATCTCTGGAGGCTTTGCCCGCCAGCGCAATTTTTCGGGTGTAGTCACGCTCGGAAAACACCCCAACCAACACGCCTTCGTCCATCACCATGAGGGCGCCCACGTCTTTTTCAGACAGCGTTTTGAGCGCGTCGTAGACCGTTTCTTGTGGATGCAGGCTCCAGATGGTGCCGCTGTGCTTGTTGAGCAATTCCTGTATGAGTCGCATAGTTCCTCCTAAGACAAGGGTACGAACGTCAACCATACATCAAAAAAGTGTGAAGCCCACCGATAAGCCGGATTCTGTGCATGCAGGTTTCCCCGCACGTGACCACCATTACTCTGGGCCGCTGGTTGCCCAAACGGCTCGATGCTACCTACCCGCCAACTCCGGGGGCCCCGTCAACGTTGGCCTACTTGGTATTGCTGCGCGTAGAGATTGCCCGTTTCACCCAAACTGAATTGGCTCGTCTCTGTTGCTCTAATCCTCACCTTAGGGCCATGCACTTGCGTGCACAACTGGTCGGTGGACAGCGGTTAGCTGCTACGCTGCCCTATGCAGTCCGGACGTTCCTCCAGTGCTTGGTTTCCCAAATTGCACCAGCGGTGGTCTAGTGAGCTTCACCATTCGATTATCGCGGACTTGCCTATCAATAGACAGAAACCCGCTGCTGAATTGCCGCAAAATAGAGGTAATCATTCCAACAACAGGAGACAGACCCATGAAAGCCGACAACATTTTGCAAACTATTGGTAACACGCCCCATGTGCGTATTAACCGTCTATTTGGAAACACGCATAACGTATGGGTCAAGTCGGAGCGCAGCAACCCTGGCGGCTCAATCAAGGACCGCATTGCGTTGGCCATGGTAGAGGCTGCCGAGAAAAGTGGCGACTTAACCCCGGGGGCCACCATCATCGAGCCTACCTCTGGCAACACCGGCGTAGGCCTGGCCTTGGTAGCCGCAGTGAAGGGCTACAAACTGATTTTGGTAATGCCCGACAGCATGTCTATAGAGCGCCGCCGCTTGATGCTGGCTTATGGCGCATCATTTGATCTAACCCCTCGCGAAAAGGGTATGAAAGGGGCGATTGCCCGCGCGCACGAACTTGCGTTAACGACACCCAACGCATGGATTCCGCAACAGTTCGAAAACCCTGCCAATATCGACGCGCATGTGCGCACAACAGCCCAAGAAATTTTGAACGACTTCCCCAATGGCGTGGACTACTTGATCACTGGGGTTGGCACCGGTGGACACCTCAGTGGTGTAGCCCAAGTGCTCAAAGCCAAGTGGCCTCAAATCAAAGTGTTTGCTGTAGAGCCCTCGGCCTCGCCGGTCATCTCGGGCGGCGCACCAGCCCCCCACCCGATTCAGGGCATTGGTGCGGGCTTTGTCCCTAAAAACTTGAAGGTAGAACTACTCGATGGCGTGATTCAAGTCGATGCAGAGCCCGCCCGTGAATACGCACGCCGCAGTGCTACACAAGAGGGCATGTTGGTGGGTATTTCTAGCGGGGCCACGCTGGCGGCTATTGCACAAAAGCTGCCCGAGATTCCTGCGGGTGCCACCGTGCTGGGCTTTAACTACGACACCGGCGAGCGTTATCTGTCGGTAGAGGGCTTCTTGCCGACCTGATGCTATGTGTTAAGGGTTGCTAAGATTCAGGAATGTTTTTCATATCCAAAGTCTTAGTGCTAGTGACGCAACCCCTAGCTTGGGTTGTACTACTTTTAGGGGCGTCGCTGGCATGCCAGGTGCGCCATCCCGACGTCGCACGTCGCTTGAGCCTTGTTGCGCTATCAGTCTTGCTGATTTTGGGCTGGCAGCCCTTGCCGGACGCGTTGTTACGCCAGTTAGAGGCGCAATACCCCGAAATACCAGCGAGCACCGATTTGAGCGACTACACCGGCCTGATTGTGCTGGGCGGAGCCACCGCACCCGGGCGCGTGTCGCAGGCCCATGCATTGCCGCAAGTGGGCGACAGTTCGGAGCGACTGTCTGCCACCGTGGCGGTTTTGCAGCGACACCCCCAGCTGCGTATGGTCTACACCGGTGGTGAGGGTGACCTCCTGGGCGCAGGCCCTAGCGAAGCGGATCGCGCGCGAATGTTCTTTGAAGAATTAGGGGCCAAAGGCCCATTGATGCAATACGAAGCTGCATCGCGCAACACCTATGAAAACGCTGTACTCACCGCGCTGGTGCCGGGGGTGGACAAAACCCAGCGCTGGTTGCTGGTGACGTCTGCCTGGCATATGCCGCGCTCTATGGCCACTTTTCAAAAGGCGGGTTGGAACGTCACAGCCTATCCGGTGGACTACCGCACGGGTGACACTACGCACTGGGCCGATTACTCCATGCGCAGTGGCGCAGACAAGTGGCAATTGGCGCTTAACGAAATGGTCGGCCTAGTGGCCTACCGCATCACCGGTCGGCTGTAGGCACTTGCCCGGGCCAAAGCCGGGCAGACACTTTATCGATGCGGCGCCCCTCAAGGGCTGTAACCTCAAATTCCCATTGCGCGCAAACAATGCGCTCCCCTTGGGTTGGCAAATGGCCACACACCACCATCAGCAAGCCTGCCAAAGTGTTGTAGCGGCCACGGTCTTCTTGGGGTAACTCATCGTCGATACCCAGGCGCGCCTTCAGTTCGCCCACGGGCATCAGGCCATCCAATGACCATGAACCATCCGGCTCTTGTATCGCCCAGGCCGTGGTTTGTGCATCGGGCTTGAGCTCGCCCGTAATGGCTTCCAGCACATCGTGCGGGGTCAGCAGCCCTTGCACAACGCCATACTCATCCACCACAAACACCAGGCGTGCCGACTTGATACGAAACTGCTCGATTAACTCCATACCGCTCAAGGTCTCGGGCACAAACACCGCGGGCTCTACCAAGCCACCAATCCCATACGGATACCGCTCACCGCGCTGTAGCAGCGTTGCCATACTGACAATACCTATCACGTCATCCAATGATCCACGGCACAC
Source organism: Pseudomonadota bacterium (assembly GCA_046045765.1). GTDB lineage: Bacteria > Pseudomonadota > Gammaproteobacteria > Burkholderiales > Burkholderiaceae_C > Allorhodoferax. Next base: position 4,886 of record JBJOLD010000216.1, read on the forward strand.
TGGGTACCATGAATGCATGCCGCTGCTTCCCAGTTCCCGGGCTTGGGCCATGCACTGCGTCACTGTGCTGGCCGCATCCAGCCACTTTATGTCGGCGCGCGGCAGCATCATGCTGCTGAGCTGGCGATCGTCTAAATGAAACACATTGCGCACCATCTGGTGCTCGTGTTCCTCAATAATGCCTGCGTCCACACCCTCTTCCAGGCTAGCAGAAATTTCTGCTTCTGTGACTGCCCGGTTGTCTGTTGCGTTTATTTGTAACAGCCGCAGCATGCCGTGGGTGCACATGGCCAACAGCCGCACAAACGGCTTTGCACCAGTAGCAAACCACGTCATGGGCCGGGACAAAACGCGTGCCACAGGCTCGGGGTAAAGCTGCCCAATGCGCTTGGGCACCAGCTCACCAAACAAAATAGTAATAAAAGTAATGAGCGTGACCACCAGGGCCGTAGCGGTAATTTCACTGGCCCGGTGCGACATGAAGTGCAGGGTTTCAATCCACTTGGCAACCCCCTCGCTGAACGCAGCTTCGCCAACGATACCGTTGAGCATGCCAATGGAAGTGACCCCCACTTGCACAGACGATAAAAATTGGGTCGGGTTGTCCAGCAAATCAAGTGCAGCCTGAGCCCCCTTGTCGCCCGCTTCGGCCATGGTTTGCAAGCGCACCTTGCGGCTGGCGGTCAGCGCCAACTCCGACATGGCGAATGCACCATTGAGTAGGGTGAGCACGAAGATCAGCAAAAAATCCATGGAACAACAGCGAGAATGAACACCATGGCAATGTACCTTATTGGCGATCTCCAAGGCTGTGACGAACCCCTGCAGCGTTTGCTGGACACACTGGCGTTTTCACCTAGCCGCGACACGCTCTACATCTTGGGCGATCTGGTCAACCGCGGCCCCGCCAATGCTGCCGTGTTGCGCCGCCTGATGGGGTATGGCGATGCCGCGCGATGCCTGTTGGGCAACCACGATCTGCACTTGCTAGCGGTGGCTGCGGGCGCGCGCAAGGCCAGCCGCAAAGACACGTTGAATGATGTGCTGGATGCGCCAGACCGCCCAGCGCTGCTGGACTGGCTGCGCAACCAGCCCCTGGCCATGCTCCACCAATATGGTAATTCCAAGCTACTAATGGTCCACGCTGGCGTGCAGCCTGCGTGGACAGCTACTGAAACCATAGCGTACGCGGGTGAGGTACAAGACCTGTTGCGCACTCCCAAGGCGGAAGATTTCTTCCACACCATGTACGCGAACGCACCAGACTGTTGGAGCGAGACATTAACGGGCCACGACCGCACCCGCGTGATCGTCAACACCCTGACGCGCCTGCGCTTTTGCACCCCTGAAGGCCGTATGGAGTTTGAAGCCAAAGAAAGTGCCGACGCTGCGCCACTAGGCTACATGCCATGGTTTGATGTGCCAGGTCGGCAAACTGCCAAACACACGGTGGCTTTTGGGCACTGGTCTACGCTGGGGTGGCTAGGCCGCAGCGACCTGCTTGCCATGGATACCGGGTGTGTGTGGGGCGGCTGCCTGAGTGCAGCGCGTGTATCGCCCCATGCCAGTGGCACTGGATTTAGCACCGAATTAATTCAAATGAAATGCCCGCAACAACAAAAACCGGGCGTTGCGCCCTCGACCTAAACTTCTGTTTTGAACAAAGCCGCCACTGTGCGCTTAGGCTTGATGTTGGCCGACACACCACGGCTGACGGGCTTGGTAGAGGCTTCCCACGACGGTGCAGTGTCAGCCTGTGCAGACACACTGGCTTCGTACGGCTTGTCAAAAAACGGGTCGCGCGGTGCTTGTACGGGCCGGAAATTACTGCGGGGTGCGCGGTCTGATCGTCCTTGTCCATCGTCACGCGGTCGGCTGCGCCCATCACCACGACCTTCACCACGCCCACCACTTCGGCCATTGTCACCCCCCCCTGAATTAGAGGCGCTGCCATCTTCGTGGTACATGCGGCGGCCGTCGTTAATGCGGCCTTG
>JBJOLD010000221.1:0-6907 GCA_046045765.1 Pseudomonadota bacterium
GTTGATGGCCGACTCGATGTCGGTAATGTGAATGCCTGCCATAGTGCCTTTGAACGGACGCGCATCATAGCCCGATGTGGGCGACCTCCAGCTTTGTAAAAGCCCCTGCTTTTTGCAAGGAGACGCAGCGCTGTGCTCAAATCTTAAGCACGAAGGGGAGTAGCTCCCCGCATTGGCGCAAGCCAGCGCATCAACAAGTCGTCAATACGAAGCATCGCTTCCGGCTTGTTGGGCTCCGCGTTATCACGTAAGGTGGTACACAAGGGGTCGAGCAAGACCTTCGATTGAAGCCCATGGCGGGGCTTGGTCGAAGCGTTATTGTGAAATCTCCTATTTCCACATGTTTCGACCAAGCGTTGCCGCAGGCACTTCGTCGATCTTTTACTTTGGAATAGCCATGGAATTTTTATCTGCACCCTGGTGGTCTGCCCTGCTGGCGATCATTCTCATCGACTTGGTTTTAGCAGGCGACAACGCCATTGTCATTGCGTTGGCAGCGCGTAATTTGCCACCCCACCTGAAGCAAAAAGCCATTCTGTGGGGTACGGTGGGAGCCATTGTGGTTCGATCTGCCATGACGGTGGGCGTGGTCTGGCTGCTCAAGGTTCCTGGGCTGATGTTGGTGGGCGGACTGGGCTTGGTGTGGATTGCCTACAAGCTGCTGGCCGACCAAGGCGGCAATGAACACGATGGCCCGATGGCCAGCACGTTCTGGGGTGCCATGAAAACCATCATTGTGGCCGATGCGCTGATGGGCGTGGACAACGTGCTCGGTGTTGCCGGTGCAGCCCATGGCTCGTTTGACCTAGTCATTATTGGGCTGGTGGTGAGCGTGCCGATTGTGGTGTTTGGCAGCACGGTGGTGCTCAAACTGGTAGAGCGCTTTCCGGCCATCATTCAAATTGGCTCTGCTGTTCTGGCATTTACTGCCGCCAAGATGGTGGTGAGCGAGCCATTGTTGGCGCAATTTTTTGGCACCAGCGCAGCCACCGACACCATGCAAACTGCGGCTCGCTGGGCGCTGTATGCCGTGACGATTGTGGGCGTGTTGGCTGCTGGGTGGTGGAGTCAAAGGCGCGTGGCTTCCAGCGTGACCGCAATCAAAGCGTAAACATTGAGGTGCTAAGCTGCACCGCATGAAAACACTTGCTCGTTGGCTGCTGAGTGCAGCTGCTCTCTTGGCTGTTGCGCATTTCTACAGTGGTGTAGAAGTGCGTAGCTTCTTATCCGCGCTAATTGCTGCATTGGTGATTGGCCTGTTTAACGCCGTGCTGCGCCCAGTGTTGGTGGTGCTAACGTTACCGGTGACAGTGCTCACGCTGGGGCTATTTTTGTTTGTGATTAACGCGCTAATGTTTTGGTCTGCCGCCGGGATACTGAACGGCTTTCACGTACAGGGCTTTACTGCGGCGCTGATTGGCTCGCTGCTGTACACCCTCCTGGGCATGGTGATTAACTCAGCGCTCGACCGCTTGTTCCCGCAGAAGTAACTCCACCTGGCGGGTGCGGGTGTCCAGAATGGACGCTTCGATGTGGTCCGCAGCACCAGCGCTTTGGCGCGCCATGTTTTGGGCAGCCTTGAGTTGCTCTAACGCCGCCGCGTAGTCCAACTGCGCCACACTGGCCTCTGCTTGTGCCCGAATGCCTGCCACTGCTTTGCCCCGCGCTGTATCGGCCTGAGCCAGCCACTGCCAGGCTTGGGCGTCACTCGGGCGGTCGGCCAGCCAGGCTTGAAGAGCTTGCGCTACCGGCTCTACTTTTCCCAACGCAATGCCTGCCTGCGCGTGCAAAAAAAGCACGGCGCGGTCAGTGTCAGGCAGCCCTTGCAATAAGGTTTGCACGCGGGTAGGCGCGCCCTGTGCCAGCGCTAGCTCTGCGCCCAGCAGGGCAGTGGTACGTGCAGCCGCTGCATTATTGCGGGTTAGCCCGTCCAAACGCGACCACGTCGCTTGCGCCGCAGCGTACTCGCGCAGCTTTAGCGCAGCCAAGGTTGCACCATACAGTGCGGCCACTTGCGCTGGTGTAGTCAGTTTGACCAACTCCGCAGGCGCCACTTGGGCGGACCACGCCCGCAAGCCGTCCACATTGGCGTTGGACAACACACGCGCTCTGGCGGACACCATGGCATGCACCCAATCGGCTGGCACCGGGACAAGCGGGCTTACGCCCGGGTTGCCCTGGGGCATGCGACTTTGCATATCCGCCATGCGTTCCGTCGTCAGCGGGTGGCTGCGCAAGTAAGGAAAACCTCCGCTGTCGTTGAGCCTGGAGGCTTGTTGCAGCTTCTCAAACATGGACACAAATCCCTGCGGCTCAAACCCCGCCTGCGACAGCACCCCGAACCCCATGCGGTCCGCCTCGCGCTCCATATCACGCGAGAAATTAAGCTGACTTTGTGCCGCTGCGGCCTGCCCGCCCACAATCATGGCGTTGGCTGCACCTGGGCTTTTGCTAGCCGCCAGCACGCCCAAGATCATGGCCCCCATTACCCACGGTGCCATGCTGCTTTGGCGCGATATCAGACGAGAAATGTGCCGCTGGGTCACGTGGCTCATTTCGTGCGCCAGCACCGATGCCAATTCGTCACGGCTGCTCACAACCCCCACCAGCCCTAAATGCAACCCCAAATACGCGCCAGGCAAGGCAAACGCATTCACCGTGCGGTCACGACCCAGCAATATCTCCCAGGCAAACGCGCTGTCAATCTCAGCGGGCAACTCACCGCGCAAGCGCGCCGCCGCCAGCAAGGGCTGCCAAATAGCCTGTACGTATTCCATGATGACCGGGTCATCCAAATAGTCGGGATCGCGGTACAACTCACGTGCAATGCGGTCGCCCAGCCGGCGCTCGGCACTAGCGCTCATGCTGCTTGCATCGCCCAAATTGGGGAGCTGTAAAGTGCTAACGGCAGCGCTAGTGATTTGCGATTCGGCAACAGTTGGAACCCATGTTGCTACTAAAATCATAGCTATTTGCGCAATGCAGGCTTGGGTCGAAACCCATTTAAATCTATTTATCTTATGTAAGATGGTCAAAATGGATCCAACGGCATATAAGCAACAATTTGGGCTGTGACAGGGTCTAAGAAAGCAGTCCAAAACTGGCCACGCCCCACCATCGGCAAGTAAACGGTATGGCCCGCATCGCGCCCGAAATCTGTGAGTACGCTATCAATACCAGCTGCCTTTGCAGGAAAGCGGGCTTTAAGTGCCGCCACGCTTTGAGCTTTGTGCAGAACATCATCCTTGGCAAGACCGTAGGGTTGCCAAAAGTCAGGCCTAGCACCCACTGGGTTCCCAGCCAGCTCGGCGAACAGAACGTCGGTCCTTTCTTTTTCATTGATGTAGTCGCGCAACGACAACGGGGTAGGTCCGGTCCAAGGCATCACCGGTAGGTCTGCTGCAGCTCTGAGCAGCAGCAGTGGATCGACCTCAATGGCATGCACCACGCGAAACCGATCTTGCTCGAACACAAGGTGCACCGGCCTGGACACGCTGACCGTCCATAAACCATAGGCTAAAGCCCCCAGCTGCAGCAAAGCAACCACGGCCAAATCGCGCCTAAGCAACGCCCACGGCTTGGCTCGGTTAAAAATGGCCAGTGTGATCAGCGGACCCAGAATCACGTCCACCGTAATGACCAGAAAAAATAGCTCACGCCCACCCGAAATCTCGCGGTACGGGTACGGATACCACACGCCAAAAACCAAAAATGCGGCCAATGCTGCGATGCACAGGCTCAGCCCTAAGTGAATGCCACTGGCTTTTAGCCGGTCAGCCCAAAAAGAAGATGTTTTCATTTGCACAGTCACAGGATGCCACCAAACTTAGAAAGTGAGCGTTAAGGTCAGGTAAAGTGAGTCATATGAGCATATTGACCCATTTCGACGCACAAGGCCAAGCCCACATGGTGGACGTGGCTGCAAAGGCAGCCACTCACCGCATAGCTGTAGCCTCAGGGCGTATTGAAATGTTATCAAAGACATTGGCTGTGATTCAAGAAGGCAATTCTAAAAAAGGCGATGTGTTGGGCATCGCCCGCATTGCCGGCATTCAAGGTGCCAAGAAGACAAGCGACCTGATTCCTTTGTGCCACCCCATCGCACTGACGCGGGTGACTGTCAATTTTGAAGTGGTGCTTGCCAGTTCAGCCATTGCTGCGCATGTGATTTGCACCGCCACCGCTGAGACTGTAGGCCCCACAGGAGTTGAAATGGAGGCACTGACCGCCGTGCAAGTGGCACTACTCACGATTTACGACATGTGCAAAGCGGTGGACCGAGGCATGACGATCTCCGACGTTAAACTTCTGGAAAAGCACGGCGGTAAATCGGGTAGTTTCGTGGCTTGACTGCCCTCTGGCAGCACTAATTTCGGCCTCCGGACTTGAGATTCCAGAGCTGGTATTCCTTGGGATAGGCTGCTTTAAACCGCTGTAGGTAGTACGCAGCCTGCGCATCGTTGCCCAACAGGGTGGCGCCTTCAATCAATTTTTGTACTACCCGAGGCTCGGGCGAAAAATGCAGCAAGCCTACCGCCAGCTCAGACAGATGCTGAGCATTGAATTGGGTGAGCTCGGTAGTGGCCAATTCAGCAAACCGGACTTGGTCTTTGAACAACCATGAGCCCTGAATTTTGGCCAACGTATTGACCCGATAGGCGGAGTTGCGGCGCTCAGGTGCAGTGTAGATTTGGCTAACGCGCCAGTAATCCCACGCAACAAATGTGCAAAGCGCAATCAAAATTGTAGCTATCCACGCTATTGCAATTGGGGATGGAGCCATATTTTGTTTGCGCTTTTGCGGCTGAGCAGGTGTGGCGTACAACATCCACACGCACAACACCACAGTGACCTGAAACGGCCCGTACCACAAGGGATACTCCACCAAACTGTGCAACCCAATCACCGCCAACACCACCCACGCCAACTGCCGTGTGGGGTGCGTATCCGCCCAGGGTTTGGCACGCCACACAAGCCACCCCACAGCGCCGCAAGCCAATATCGCCAAAGGCGCGCCTAACTCAACGGCCAAATGGAGTGGCAGGTTGTGCGCGTTGTCCAAAATCTCACAAAACCGCTCGTCAGGGTAAAGCGTGACGAAATGTGCGTAGTCCAACTCACCCCACCCCCAACCCAACCAAGGTTTTTGGGCAATGAGATGAAGGACGTTAGACCACAGCGCGAGGCGGCTGTGGCAGCTGGCGCTGTTGTCAATTGCGCGGCTCAAGATCCCGCTTGAAAAAGAGTCCATACCGATAAAATGCGGTAGCAATACCGCCCCAGTTAGGTACGCAAGTAATGCAACAGCCATAATTCGCCAACGATAACCAAAGACTTTGGTTGCGATCGCAAGTAACAAGAACTGAAATAATCCGGTGCGAGAACCAGTAGCAGCACATGCACTACCGACTACCGCAGCACAACTCAACATCAGTATTTGCGTGGTTTTTATAGAACCACCCGGTTGCGTCGATAGCCATAGCAAAGAAAAAAGTCCCATGTTGAGCAACGTTGCAAGTTGATTGCGTTGACGCAAATTTGCATATGCTTGCCCGATTTCTGAAGATTGAACCAAGCCGCCCAGCGAGGAAGTTTGACCTAAATATTGGGCTAGAGCCATAAATGCGCTCAGCACAGCGGCAATAATCCATGCAAGCACTAAAGACTTTTTGCGTGTTTGATCGGAAATGCCTTTTCCCAAAAGCAAGGGGGTACTCGCAGCAGCAATAATCCATGCAATCAGCCACTGCACTGAGCTACCGGAAGGGCCAAAATTAACGTTTGATAGCCATGGTAGGGCTAAAAGTAGTGCAATACCAGTCGCTAAATGGCCCTGCCAGTTAACACCTATTTGTCTATGGTTGGCCACTGTATTTTGGCTAGCGTACTCTTGCTTTATGGTTATTTTTGACATGTTGTCCACCTGTGTCTGCACCTCAGTAAGCTAACCACTCAACATATTAATGTTAATGTTAATGTTAATGAACGTATGGAAATCAATAGGGCTTGTGTACGCTCCTTCAATCCTGCGAATACCGGCTCTCCCAATTCTTCAAGGAATATTGGCCAGTTTTTTGGCACGCAGGTCGTAAGCGTGCGGTGAACCCCTCTTGTTAGGGGCTGCAATAGCTAATTACCAGCCAATGTGATGTCGCAAGAATGAATGAATTCATAATTCGTGTATTCAACAGTCAACTCGAAGGACGACTGATGAGTCGTGCCCGATAACGAATGGACTACGATTAAGAATGGATTTATATCAGACCACCCCAAACGTCATCAGCATTGACACTGCATGCGCCATCACTGAAATTAGCAAAAATACTTGGTGGCGCCGGATTTCCAAAGGCGACTTCACGCGCGTTACCAAAGAAGCACATGGGCGAACCATGCTTTTATGGTCCGAGCTGGCGCCGCACATTTGTATACCTATCTCGCCGGAAGTGAAACAATTCGTCTTGCTCGCTGATGCTGGCGATGCCGATGCACAAGACGACATTGGGCAACTTTTTTTGGCTGCTGAAAAGCCAAAAGCCGCTGTCTACTGGTTCCAGCAGGCGGCCAAAAGGAGACACCCTGACGCGATGCAATGGCTTGGTCACTGTTATATCAATGGCAAAGGCGTGCCGAAAGATGAAAATCTGGGGATCATGTGGATAGCAAATGCAGCGGCGCTAGGACACGTAATTGCTCAAGGACTGATTAGGTTTAGGTTCAAAGGATGCTTACCCACGACCACAGACCTGAATGAGTTTGAGCAAATTTGAAGAAAGTCATGGTACGTGCGGTAATCCCCCCGATAAACCAAAGGCCCCAGAAGTAGAATTTTTCAAGAAGGAAGTTCTACGTGAAGAAGTCAAGATTTACCGACAGCCAAATCATGGCGGCCTTAAAGCGTGTTGAGGCC
>JBJOLD010000276.1:0-3649 GCA_046045765.1 Pseudomonadota bacterium
GTCGGGCGTCAATCCGTCATGCGGTCGCTCGATGTAGGGCGGCAGCGGCATGTGGCCGTGCCGCTCCATCAGCGTGTAGGGCTCGTCGCCCGCGTCGTTGCTCAACACAAAGCGAAACAGCCCACCGTGCGCATCGGGCCAACGGCCCAGCAGCGTGGCGCTCAAGTTGTCGTGCGTGCCGGGTGCGCCCACCAGTTTGATGGTGGTGCCAGGCTCGGGCTTCTTGCTCACCCGCATGTGCGCGGCCACTTGGTTGCCGCCCAGCACGCGCTCAATCAGCAGTTCCACTTTGCCGCCGGTTGGCTTCTCGCCAAACAGGCGGGCGTTGATGACCTTGGTGTCGTTGAACACCATCAGATCGCCTGACTTCAGCAATGACGGAAGTTCACGAAAAATACGATCAACGGACGGACTTTGGCGACCGTCCAGCAACCGCGAGCCGCTGCGTTCAGACGCGGGGTGCTGGGCAATCAGCGCTTCTGGAAGCTCAAAATCAAAGTCGCTGAGGGTGAAGGTGTGTTCGTTACTCAATCTTGGCACCTGACGATTGCACGATCACTTTCCACTTGGCGTAGTCGGTTTTGAGCAGGTTGGCAAACGCTTCGGGCTTCATGGTGACTGGCTCGGCGCCTTGGGCCTGAATGGCGGCTTTCATTTCCGGTGTGGCCAGCAGCTCATTCACCTTGGTATTCATGGTGGTCACGATAGCAGCGGGTGTACCTGCGGGCATAAACAGGCCATACCAGGTGGACACGTCAAAGTCTTTGTAGCCCGACTCGGCCACCGTGGGCACATCGGGCAAAGAGCTGCTGCGCGTGACTGACGTGACCGCCAGGGCGCGCAGTTTGCCGCCCTTGATCTGAGCAATCGCCGATGGCACGGACGACACCAGCAAATCCACATTACCCGCCAGCGCGTCCATCAACGCAGGGTTTGAGCCTTTGTAGGGAATATGGCGGATGTCAATCTTGGCGGCTTTTTCAAACAAATGGCCCGCCAAGTGGATGGTGGTGCCGTTGCCAGGTGATCCGTAGGTAATAGTGTCTGGCGCAGAGCGTGCGGCATTCACTACGTCGGCCAGCGTTTTAAAGCGGGAGTTGGCGGCGGTGGCAATCACTACCGGGGTGTAGGCCACATGGGCTACAGCCACCAGGTCTTTGGTGGGGTCCCAGGGCAGGTTGCCATACAGCCAAGGGCCAACCACCAGGTTGTCTTTTTGGCCCATGACCATGTCGTAGCCTGTGGGGGCGGCTTTTACCGCCTCACCAATGCCGATGGTGCCGCCTGCGCCTGCCCTGTTGTCGGGCACCACCGTCCACTGGTTGGCTTCGGTCAGTTTGTTGGCAATCAGGCGCGACAAGATGTCGGTGCCGCCTCCGGGGGGGAAGGGCACTATCAGGCGCACCGCTTTACTGGGGTAGGCGGTGCCTTGGGCAAGGGCGGCTTGGGGCTGGCACACCACAGCGGCGAGGAGCGCGATGGAGCCAGTCCGGGCAATGGGGGCAATGAATTTTTTGATCATGGTGGCTCAGTTTAGCAAGCTAAACCCAAGGCGCAATGCACGGCACAATGCGCATATGCCCGCCCCCGTTCTCAAGCCGTTGCCCGTTTCTGCACCCCAAAAAGCGCTCGAAAAACTCGGGCTAAAGCGCGACATCGACTTAGCCCTGCACTTGCCACTGCGCTACGAGGACGAAACCCGCATCAGCAAGCTGCGCGACGCCCGCGATGGCGACCACATCCAAATCGAGGCGTGCGTTATGGCCTGCGAGGTGAGCTACCGACCCCGCCGCCAACTGGTGGTGACAGTAGATGACGGGAGTGATACTTGCACGCTGCGGTTTTTTAGTTTTTATCCATCGCAGCAAAAAGCCTTGGCGGTAGGCAACCAGGTGCGTGTGCGCGGAGAAATCAAGGGTGGCTTTTTGGGCCGCACCATGCTGCACCCCGCGTTTAAAGCGGCAGGCGGTGACCTGGCTACGGCGCTCACCCCCATCTACCCCACCGTAGCCGGTTTGCCGCAACCGTTTTTGCGCAAAGCCGTGTTGGCTGGGTTGGCACGTGCCGAGTTGTCGGATACCTTTGCACCGGGTGATTTAAGCGTTTTAAACAAGCATATCGGCTCGCAGCCCTTGTGGACGTTGCGTGATGCGCTATCATTTTTGCATCACCCTACACCTGACGTGTCGCTGGATACGCTGATGGACCACACCCATCCGGCCTGGCAGCGGCTCAAAGCCGAAGAGCTGCTGGCCCAGCAACTCAGCCAGCTGCAAAGCCGCCGTGCCCGTGCTGCCTTACGTGCTCCGGCTTTGCAAATGCCATTGCCTGAGCCTGCCGATTCGCTGCACCAGCGCCTGCTGGCCGTGCTGCCGTTTGGCCTAACCAACGCCCAGCGCCGCGTGGGCGCCGAGATTGCCAACGACATGGCGCGCAAGGTGCCCATGCACCGCCTGCTGCAGGGCGATGTGGGCGCAGGCAAAACCGTGGTGGCCGCGTTGGCTGCGGCCATTTGCATGGATGTGGGGTGGCAGTGCGCGCTGATGGCCCCGACCGAAATTTTGGCCGAGCAACATTTCCGCAAACTGCTGGGCTGGCTGGAGCCGCTGGGCATCACCACCGCGTGGCTCACCGGCACCCAAAAAGCCAAAGAGCGCCGCGCCATGCTGGCGCTGATCGAGAGCGGCGAAGCCAAGTTGGTGGTGGGCACTCACGCCATCATTCAGGACAAGGTGCACTTCAAGAATCTGGCGTTGGCCATCATCGACGAGCAACACCGCTTTGGCGTGGCACAGCGCTTGGCCTTGCGCAATAAGCTGCACCATGACGATATGGAGCCGCACCTCTTGATGATGACGGCCACGCCAATTCCCCGCACGCTGGCCATGAGCTATTACGCCGACCTGGACGTATCCACACTGGACGAGTTGCCCCCGGGCCGCACGCCCATCGTCACCAAGGTAGTGAATGAGGCCCGGCGCGATGAGGTGGTAGAACGCATCCGCGCCCAAATCACACAGGGCCGCCAGGTGTACTGGGTGTGCCCCTTGATTGAAGAAAGCGAAGCGCTGGACCTGACCAACGCCACCCAGACCCATGCGGACTTGGCAGAAGCGTTGCAAGGCACCGTGCGCGACGATGGCCAGCCGGTGCTGATAGGCCTGCTGCACTCGCGCATGCACGTGGACGACAAAAAGGCGGTCATGGGAGCATTCACCGTCGGCCTGATGTCGGTACTGGTCAGTACCACGGTGATTGAGGTGGGTGTGGATGTGCCCAATGCCTCGCTGATGGTGATTGAGCACGCCGAACGCTTTGGCCTAAGCCAGTTGCACCAGCTGCGCGGGCGCGTGGGGCGGGGCGCTGCGGCATCGGCCTGCGTGCTGCTGTATTCCACGGGCGACGCGCCACGCTTGGGCGAGGCAGCACGTGAGCGGCTCAAGGCCATGGCCGAGACCAATGACGGCTTTGAGATTGCGCGGCGCGATCTGGAGATTCGCGGGCCCGGCGAGTTTTTGGGTGCGCGGCAGAGCGGCGAGGCTATGCTGCGGTTTGCCAATTTGGCTGAAGATGCCGAGTTGCTGGACTGGGCGCGCAAAGAAGCCCCCATGCTGTTGGATCACCACCCTGCGCTGGCCGACAAGCATGT
>JBJOLD010000320.1:0-3108 GCA_046045765.1 Pseudomonadota bacterium
GGCCAGGCCCATGCCGGCATTGGCACCGGTGACCAGGGCGACTTGGTCTGCAATTGGCGGGCCGGGGGGGGCGCTGCAAGGGGCGCTGTGAGGTGTGCTGTAGGGTGCGCCTTGCGGTGTACAAGGGGATGCACGGGGGGATGCACGGGGGGGTGGGTAGGGGAGTGGGCTAGCGGATGCGCTGTTGAATGCGCTGTTTGATGTGCTGGGGGTCATGCAGGCTCCTTTGCCGGGTTCTCGCTCACGTCCCCGGTCACACCGACGCTGCGCGCTGCGGCGACGATCTCAGCCCAGGTCACGGCGTCAATCGACAGGCCCGCTTGGCTGCGTGCTGCCCGCGCTGCGCGCTCGGGTTCGCCGGCAATTTGCACTGCATCAAAACCCTCGCCCGGCGGGCATTGGCGCAGCCAGTCGATGAAAGCGGCGGCCTCAAACTCAAACCGCTGCTGCGTGCCCAGTTTGGCCGGGTCGATCAGGATGCTGAGCATGCTGTTGACCACAGCGCGCGGGTAGGTGGCGGGCGCACCAGCACCCGCACCCGCACCCGTACCCGTACCCGCACCCGCACCAGGCAAGCCGTGCCAGGTGCCGCCGCCGCTCAGTGCGCCGCCCAGCAGCTCGCAGGCCACGGCTAGGCCATAGCCTTTGTGTTCGCCAAAGCTCATCAGCGCGCCCAGCAGGCCTGGGCCTTGGGGCACCACCACCACGCCAGGGTCGGTGGTGGGTTTACCTTGGGCGTCAATCACATAGCCCAGATCGACCCGGCGGCCTTCGTTGTGGGCCACCCGCATCTTGCCTTGGGCCACGCGGCTGGTGGCAAAGTCCAAAATGAATGGCGCCCCCACGCTGCCTGTGAGGGGTATGCCTATGCAGCAGGGGTTGGTGCCAAAGCGGCCATCGGTGCCGCCCCATGCTGCTACCACTGGGCGCGACAGCACGTTGACAAAATGCAGCGCCACCAGGCCCTGCGCTACCGCCATCTCGGCCCAATGGCCTATGCGGCCCAAATGGTGGGCGTTGGCCAGAGTCATGATGCAGCTGCCGTGCTGCTTGGCGCGGGCAATGCCCAGCTGCATGGCTTGCTCGCCCACCACCTGGCCAAAGCCGCGCTGCCCGTCCAGGCTGAGCATCGAGCCGATGTCCAGCAGCACTTTGACCCCCGTGTTGGGCTGCAGCCCGCCTTCCAGCACCGCATCGATATAGCGGGCAATCATGCCTACGCCGTGTGAGTCGTGGCCGCACAGATTGGCCATCACCAGGTTGTCGGCCACCTTCTGGGCTTCTTCGGGGGTGCTGCCAGCCGCTATAAAAATGCTAGCTGCTTGCGCACGAAGGTATTGGGCTTGAAGCGTAATGGACATATAAAATCAGTCTAAATAAGGTAAAACGCAGACAAAAACGGCTGCGGCTACATCACCGCGCCCACTTGCCAGGGCACAAACTCGTTTTGACCGTAGCCGTGTTGTTCACTCTTGCTTTGCTGGCCCGACGCGGTGGCCAACACCATGTCAAAGATGCGTTGGCCCATCTCTTGCACCGTGGCCGTGCCGTCGATGATCTCGCCGCAATTGATGTCCATGTCTTCTTCCTGGCGTTGCCACAGGGCGCTGTTGGTGGCCAGCTTGAGGGACGGCGAGGGCGCGCAGCCGTAGGCACTGCCGCGTCCGGTGGTAAAGCAGATCATGTTGGCGCCACCGGCCACCGGGCCGGTGGCGCTGACCGGGTCGTAACCCGGTGTGTCCATATAGACAAAACCCTTGTCTTTAACGGGCTCGGCATATTCCACCACCGCTTGCAGGTTGCTGGTGCCGCCTTTGGCTACTGCGCCCAAGGATTTTTCAAGAATTGTCGTTAAACCGCCCGCCTTATTGCCCGGCGAAGGGTTGTTGTTCATCTCACCGTCGTTGATCTGGGTGTAATGCTCCCACCACTTGATACGCTCAATCAGTTTTTCACCCACCTCGCGGCGCACGGCGCGGCGCGTCAGTAAATGCTCGGCACCATAAATCTCGGGGGTTTCGCTCAAAATGGCCGTGCCGCCGTGTGCCACCAGCAAGTCAACTGCCACGCCCAGCGCCGGGTTGGCGCTGATGCCGCTGTAGCCGTCGCTGCCGCCGCACTGCAGGCCAATGGTAATGTGGGCCGCACTGCAGGGCACGCGTTGCACCGCGTTGGCGTTGGGCAGCATGGCCTGCACCAGTGCAATGCCTTTGGCCACGGTTTTGCGGGTACCGCCAGTGTCCTGGATGCTGAAGACTTTGAGCGTTTCACCTTCGCGCAAGCTGCTGTGGGCCAGCCAAGCGTTAATTTGGTTGGATTCGCAGCCCAGGCCCACCACCAAAATGCCCGCAAAATTGGCATGCGTGGCATATCCTGCCAGCGTGCGCTGCAAAATCTGCAGGCCTACGCCGTCGGTGTCCATGCCGCAGCCCGTGCCGTGGGTCAGCGCCACCACACCGTCGATCTGGTCAAAACCGGCCAAGGCCGCGGGGTTGGTGTGGCGGTTAAAGTGGTCGGCAATGGCGCGTGCGGCGGTGGCCGAGCAGTTGACGCTGCTCAAAATGCCAATGTAGTTGCGCGTAGCAACGCGGCCGTCAGCGCGTTGAATGCCCATAAAGTGGGCTTCGCGCAGCGCAGCAGCAGGCTTCACATCGGCACCAAAAGCATAGTCGCGGGCAAAGTCGCCTTTGTTCTCGCCCATGTTCAGGTTGTGGGTGTGCACATGCTCGCCCGCTGCAATCGGTTTGCTGGCAAAGCCGATGACCTGGTTGTAGCGGCGTACGGGCTCGCCTATGCCCATGGCACGGGTGGCGATCTTGTGGCCGGCGGGAATCAGTCCTTTGACGGTGCTGGCCTCCATCGGGGTGCCACCCACCAGCTGGGTGCGGGCAATCAGGACATCGTCTGCGGGGTGGAGTCGTATGAACGGGGTCATGTTAATCACTATGAAAATATGCAATAAAAAATACTTAGAGCGGGTCAGTAAACCATTTTGGGCAACCACAGTACCAGCTTGGGACAGTAGGTAATGATGATCAAGCTGCCCAGCAGCGGCACCAGCCACGGCAAAATAGCCAT
This sequence comes from Pseudomonadota bacterium, assembly GCA_046045765.1. Taxonomy (GTDB): domain Bacteria; phylum Pseudomonadota; class Gammaproteobacteria; order Burkholderiales; family Burkholderiaceae_C; genus Allorhodoferax. The sequence goes on from JBJOLD010000320.1 coordinate 3,079, forward strand.
GGTGGTGCGTTCTACCGACAGCTTGGCCAC
>JBJOLD010000379.1:0-5070 GCA_046045765.1 Pseudomonadota bacterium
ATTTACACAAGGATAAACTGAGTGCCGTTCTTCGAGCACACAGTTACCGCACCACTCCTGCACAATCGCCAACCCAACCAACCACCGCCATGATTCTTGAACTTGCCGACATTCGCATCCACCCCGGCCAAAACGCCGTTTTTAAAGAAGCCATCCCACGCGGCCTGCGCTATGTAATCAGCCACACCAACGAGTAACTCCCGCCATGCCATTTGTTGTCCCTGCCCCAGCCACTATCTCCCTGCCTATCGTGGGCACTGCCGACCGCTTCCCGGTACGACGCATTTACTGTGTGGGTCGCAATTACGAAGAACATGCCAAAGAAATGGGCTTCACTGGCCGCGAAGCCCCCTTCTTCTTTTTAAAACCTGCGGACGCGATTGTGGTTGTAGACGCTGGCAAAACCGCCACCATGCCCTATCCCACACTCACCAGCAATTTGCACCATGAAATTGAGCTGGTAGTAGCCGTTGGCGTGGGCGGCAAGAACATTGCCGCCGCAGACGCTGCGAAGCACATCTACGGTTACGCCGTGGGCCTGGACATGACCCGCCGCGACTTGCAAAACGAGATGAAAAAACAGGGCCGTCCGTGGTGTATCGGCAAGGGGTTTGACTACTCTGCCCCCACCGGCCCCATCACCCCCGCAGCCCAAGTGCCCGCTATAAATGAGGCCGCCATTGCCCTGCAAGTCAACAGCCAAGACCGTCAGCGCAGCACGGTTGCCAAACTGATCTGGAACATTGCAGAGACCGTTGAACATCTGTCAGCAGCGTGGGAGCTACAGCCCGGAGATCTGATTTTTACAGGCACACCGGAAGGCGTAAATGCCGTGGTTCCAGGTGACACTATGGTGGGCAGCGTGCAAGGCTTGCAGTCCATTTCTGTGCACATTGCATAACCCCAAGGCACCCATACCGTGATGCGCACCCCCATCAAACACTGCAAAGAATGCGGCGCAGCCGTGGTGTACCGCCTGCCCGATGACGGCGACACTAAGCCGCGCGCCGTGTGTCCCGCCTGCGGCACTATTCATTACGAAAACCCGCTCAACGTGGTAGGCACAGTGCCGGTGTGGGGCGACAAGGTGCTACTGTGCAAGCGCAACATTGAGCCTCGCTGGGGCAAGTGGACGCTGCCCGCAGGTTTTATGGAGCTGAACGAGACCACCGCCGCCGGTGCCGCCCGCGAGACTGTTGAGGAAGCCGGTGCGGAGTTCGCGCTGCAAGCGTTGTTCACGCTGATCAACGTGCCGCGTGTGGGCCAGGTGCATCTGTTTTACCGCGCCCAGCTCACCAGCGACCAGTTTGACCCCGGCCATGAAACCATCGAGGCGCGGCTGTTTGCTGAAGAAGACATTCCGTGGGACGAGATTGCCTTTGGCACAGTGCGTGAAACACTGCAACGCTTTTTTGCCGACCGCAAAGCTGGGCACTTTGACTTTCACGTCGTTGATATCGCCTAACCCCCATGCTGCCTTGCTTTGTGATGTTGGACCTGGAAACCACCGGGGGCAACGCGGTGCACGACCGCATTACCGAAATTGCCGCCGTACGGGTTGAAAACGGTGTAGAGACTGCCCGCTGGAGCACGCTGGTCAACCCCGGCGTGCGCATACCGCCGTTTATTCAAAGCCTGACCGGCATTTCTGACGCCATGGTGGAAGACGCGCCCACGTTTGAGCAAGTAGCCCCCAAGCTGCTGGAACTGCTGGAAGGTGCAGTGTTTGTAGCCCACAACGTGCGCTTTGACCACGGCTTTGTGCTCAACGAGCTGGCACGTATGGACATCGCGCTCAAGGTCAAAACCCTGTGTACCGTGCGCCTGTCGCGCAAGCTGTACCCGCAGCACAAGGGTCACGGGCTGGACGCCATCATGCGCCGCCACGGCCTCACCACCCAGGCCCGACACCGCGCCATGGGCGATGTGGACATGGTGCTGCAGTGGCTGGGTTATGCGGCCGCTGAATTGGGGCCTGATGCCGTGCGCCGTGAGGCTACCGCCCTGCTACAAGGCAGCGCCAGCGTGCCCCCGCAACTGGAAACTATGATTAGCGACATCCCCAACACACCGGGCGTGTACCTGTTTTATGGCGAATCGCCGCTGCCGCTGTATGTGGGTAAAAGCATCAATATCCGCACCCGGGTGATGTCGCACTTTCAGTCCGCCGCCAAGGTGGCGCGCGAGATGCGCATCCTGACCGAAATCCGCCGTGTGGAATGGCGCGAGACGGCGGGCGAACTGGGTGCGCTTCTGCTGGAGTCGCGCCTGATCAAAGAGCTGCAACCCATCTACAACCGCCAGCTTCGCAAAGAACAAGCCCTGACCGCGTGGCGCTTGGCGCCCGACGCAGCACAACGCCCGCTGCTGACCTTGGTGCGCTTGGACGAAGTGGATTTAACCGATCTAGACCAGTTGTACGGCATTTACCGCTCCAAACGCCAGGCCATGGAAGCACTGCGCCTACTAACAGACATGCACCGGCTGTGCCCGCAAGCTGTGGGGCTGGAGTCCAGCAAAGGCGCGTGTTTTGCCCACCAGATACACCGCTGCAAAGGCGTGTGCGCGGGCCACGAGACCCCCGCATTGCACCATGTGCGCCTGAAACTGGCGCTGCTGCAGCACCGCCTGCACGCCTGGCCGTACAAGGGCCAGGTGCACCTGCGGGAATACAACGGTGCCACCGAGCGCACCGACATCCATGTGTTTGACCACTGGTGCCACGTAGCCACCGTGCACGACGAGGCCGAGCTGACCGAATGCGCCCAAACCCGCAAGGCCCTGGCCTTTGACGTAGACACATACCGGCTACTGGTCAAGCGCCTGGCCGCTGCGTAATTTACTCTTTACTGCTATGGCAAAACTGTTTTTTCGTTACTCGGCCATGAACGCCGGTAAATCCACATCCCTACTGCAAATAGCGCACAACTACGAAGAGCAGGGCCAGCGCGTGCTGCTTTACACCGCCAGCATTGACGACCGCAGCGGCACCGGCAAAATTGCGTCCCGCCTGGGCCTGCAGCGCCCCGCCCACGTGTTTGACGACTCCACCGATTTTTTGGCCCTGCTACGCGGCAAGCGCGAACTGGCCTGCGTGCTGATAGACGAGTCGCAGTTTTTGCAGCCCACCCAGGTGCGCGCGCTACACCAGGCCGCGCATACTTTCAACATTCCCATCATCTGCTTTGGCCTGCGGTCGGACTTTCAGGGCAAGCCGTTTCCGGGTGCCGCGTATTTGCTCACGCTGGCGGACGACATTGAAGAAATCAAAACCATCTGCGCCTGCGGCCGCAAAGCCACCATGAACGTGCGCTTTGATGGTCAAGGCCAGCGCGTTCACCAAGGAGAACAGGTGGACATTGGCGGTAATGGCAAATATGTGCAGGTGTGTGCGCGGTGTTTTTACCAAGAAAAAAATGGCATCTGAATGAAAAAGGCCTCCGAGTATCGCTACTTAGAGGCCTTTAAACTGTCTAATGGTCGGTGTGAAAGGATTCGAACCTTCGACCCCTTGCACCCCATGCAAGTGCGCTACCAGGCTGCGCCACACACCGAATCAGCCTTAAATTATAACCCTAGTCTGAATGCTCAGATGGTCACTTCGAGGGTCAGAAGTTCCCGGATTTCAAATAATTCACGCCGAAACTTCAGTAGCACACCTAAACCATCGTTAGGCACTTCGCTTGGGTCTTCTGGACTCTCAAAGTCGGCCATGTCGACATCTTCCATTTCCAGGACTTCAACGCCGTCGAGCATAACTTCACCATTGCGCTTTTTATCGCGCTCGGTTTGAAGCAGTTCTTGCATTTTGTTGCGGGCACCGCTGATGGTGAAGCCCTGGTCGTACAACAGATCACGGATGCGGCGGATCATCAACACCTCGTGGTGCTGGTAGTAGCGCCGGTTGCCACGGCGCTTCATGGGCCGCAGCTGCGTGAATTCTTGCTCCCAATACCGCAGCACATGCGGTTTTACGCCGCACAAATCCCCAACCTCACCGATGGTGAAATAGCGTTTTACGGGAATAGGAGGGAGAGTTTTCTCCATTGAAATCAATGCTGTACGAAGGAAACCGCAGAGGTTACTCTAAGTTTCCGTAACGCGCAAAGACAGTTTGAGAAGCCTTTGCTTTTCGACAAAAGAATGTGGCTTAAATCACATTCAGGACTTTGCCAGGTCTTGAATTTGCTCTTTGAGTTTGTGGCTAGCGTGGAACGTCACCACGCGACGCGCCCGAATAGGAATGGCTTCTCCGGTACGCGGGTTGCGGCCCGGCCGCGGCGCCTTAGTGCGAATTTGAAAATTGCCAAAACCGGAAATTTTGACGTCGGTGCCATCCACCAAGCTAGCAGCCACCAAATCAAAAAACGCATCAATCATGTCCTTGGACTCGCGCTTGTTGAGCCCGATCTGCTCAAACAGCAGGTCTGACAACTGTGCCTTGGTCAACGCCGGGGTTTCCAAGCTTTCAACGGAGAGGTCCATTTTGTCTCGATTTCTGGTTGGTTCTTGGCGTATCAAATCCGTTGGCGTGCGCCTAGGTCTTGCCCTAGTTGATCAACAACAGCTTTCACAGCACTTTCAATTTGGATTTCATTCAAAGTGGCTTCATCGCTGTTAAGCGTGAGGCGCACCGCCAAGCTACGATCGCTGGCACCTTCTGCAACAGCTGCATCTTTGGCATGTTTGGGGCGATACACGTCAAACAGTTTGGCATCGCGCAGCAGGTTTTGCGTGGGTGCAGCCCAGATGCTGGCCATCAACGCAGCGTGGGTAACTTCATCACCCACCACCACGGCGATGTCGCGCTGCACGTCCTGGAACTTGGCGACCGACTGGAATGCGGGCACCTGGGTGACCAACACAGCGTCTAGTGCTAGTTCGAACAACACGGGCGCCGAAGTCAGCTCGTAGCCTTGGCGCCACTTGGGGTGCAATTCGCCCACATGTCCAACTTCCTGGCCATTCACCAGTACTTTGGCGCAACGACCGGGGTGCATGGCGGGATGGCTTGCGGGCTGGAACTCGGCAACCAGTGGTAAAAACAGAGTCTCGATGTCGCCTTTGACA
>JBJOLD010000029.1:0-4554 GCA_046045765.1 Pseudomonadota bacterium
GTGGCATTGGCCGAGGCTCCTTAGTAGCCGGTCAGGCGCAAGGCGCCAGCACGCCCCGTGGCGAGCCTGCGGGGTTCATGGCTACCGGCCGATCACCTGAAGAACAAGCCAAGGACCGGGCCGGCATTGCCTACGATGAAAACGTGGCGAAGGATGTCGTTGATCAGCGCAAAACGATTATGAACAACGGTTTCAACGCCGGGGCAAAGATCGCAACAATGCAGCGGATCGGTAACTTGCTTGCAGACCATGACGGCGGCAAGCTGTCGCAGACGGCAATGGACCTTGCTTCGGCTGCGAACTCAATGGGGATGAAGATTGACAAGAACCTGCCAAACAAAGAAGCGGCCAGTGTGCTAGCCAATGAGATGGCGTTGGGGCTTCGATCAACAGCTGGCGGCGAAGGGATGCCGGGCGCGCTGTCGGACGGTGACCGAAAATTCTTGGTGAAAATGCCGCCGGGCATCGAACAGTCTGCCGAAGGCCGCAAGATGATCATTGAAGCGCATGTGGCCGTTTTGAAGCGTCAGCAGCAGGTGGCCGAATTCGCACGCGCGTATGAGAAGAAGAACAACCGGCTTGACAATGGCTTCTTCGACCAGCTTCAGCAGTGGTCAAACGACAACCCGCTATTCAAGCAAGGGCAGTGAGCATGGCTGGCTATGACCCGGATGTGTTCGGCCCCTCGCCATCCGGCGGTGGGTACGATGAAACGATCTTTGGCCCGAAGAAGCGCAAGGATGAAACACCGCCCGGGCAAATCCCTGGCAATCCAAACATCAAGGCACCCGCTGCGGCAGACCGCCGGCCGGCGCCTGTTGTTAACGACTTCTCTGGCTCACTGCAGTTCGCTACCCCATTCGGGACGATTGATACCGGGGTGCAGCTACCGCAGGGCGTGAACAAGCGGCTTGCACAGTTCGGTTCTGGCATCGACGATTGGATTCAAGGCGCCAAGGGGATCGCATCGGGCGACAGCACGGCATCTCGCAAGGCTGTTGATGAGAAGCGCAAACTTGATGCAGCGCTGACTGATGATTTCACTGGCCAGGCGCTTCGCTTTGGCGGGAAAGTGCTTCCTGCGCTGGCTATACCGATGGGTGGCGGGGCCGTGGCCAGCGGCGCGGCTGTGGGTGCGCTGTCTGGGGCTTTGGAACCTGTCGGTACGGGTGACAGCCGGGCGAATAGTGCGGTGCTAGGCGCCGGGCTTGGGGCGGCGCTGCCCGGGGTGTTGAGCGGGGTAAAGGCATGGGCCGCGCCGAGACTTTATCAGGCCGCAGACCTAGCTAGAACGGCCATGGGGAAATACAACATCCCGCTGGGCCTGGCAGATATCACCGATAGCCGGCTTTTGAAGGCAACGAAGTCGGTGTTGAACGACATGCCTTTTCTCGGCGGCATGGGGGCGGCGCAAAATGAGGCGAAGCAGCGGGCGCTGAACAACGCTGTAAATGAGACGATGGGCACCACTGGCGAGAAAGTGTTGCCGCCAGTGGTGCAGTCGCAGCGCATTGGTGCGGCCCTCAACAATGTGTGGGACAACAACACGCTAAAGCTTGATGGGCAAATGGTGCGTGACTTGTCTCGGGTCGAAAACGAGGCGCTAGCAAAGCTCAACCCTGATCAAGCCGCGTCGGTTCAAAAGCAAATCCAGAATCTGCTGGCGAAGGCGAACAATGGCGAGATTGAGGGTGCATTCGCTAACAACTGGCAAAGTGAACTGCGCCTGGCCATTGATGGCGAGAAGGGCCTAGCGAAAAAGGTGCTAGGCGATCTTCGGTCTAGCATGCTTCAGGCATTCAACCGTGGTGTGGCACCGGAAGACGCAGCAGCGCTTAACACGGCCCGCAAGGAGTGGGGCAATTTCAGAACGCTTGAACCATTAATCGAAAAGGCGGGGCTCGGCGTTGGCGGCCGCGCGCCTGGCGACATTCCTGCCGGGCTGCTACCTCAAGCGGTGATGACTGGGCAGGGCGGCCGCGCCATTGGCACAGACCTTGGCGAGCTGTCGCAGATCGCTGGGCGGCTGATGACGGATCGGGTTGCACAGACGGGTGGCAGCCCCAGGGCGCTGGCGCAGAATGCCTTGCTTAGCATCGGTGGGCTGGGTGGCTATTTCGGCGCCGGTGGCGGGCTTGGCGCTGCTGCTGGTGCCGCTGGTGCTGCCGGGCTCGGCGCTGGTGTCCAGTCACTTCTCGGTTCGCCAGCTATCGCGCGGTCTGTGCTTGGCATCAGCGGAGGTGCCCCGCGTGGGCTTTTGGATGGGCCGACAAGAGAAGGCATGACGGATGCAATGCGCGAGCTTATCCAGCAGGGCGCGATGCGCTCACCAATCGGCCTACTCAATGCCTTCTAGCCAAATGACAAACTACAACCGTGCAGCCCAAGTGCCTGAGCTACACCAGCGGCGGCGCCTGGCCGATTCTGTGATCGATGACGTTTTAGAGCGCATGGATTACCTGTGTGGTCAGGTCAATGGCCTAAGTGATTCGCAGGCAAAAACGCTAGAGCTGGTGCAAAAGCACATATCTGATTCCGATGCGTGGCGCAAGCGCACGGATGAGGCGGTGGCGGAAAACACGGCTGTTACTGAGGGCGTGCGCGATGCGGTTAAGGCCGGGCGTATTGTTACTGCGGTGGTGCGGTGGGCGGGCTATATCGCGGCTGCTGGGGCTGCGTTATGGACGGCGGTTTACATGGCAACGCACGGTGGCTCACCGCCTGGCGGCGGCATCTCGCCTTAAGGGGGCTACATGGCTGGGTTGTTGAGCGAAGAGGAAGTAAGGCCAACACCGCGCAATCGGTTAATGGGGCTGTTGGCGGATGCTTTGACTTCGGCAAACGAGTACGCGACCAAGCCTGACAAGTCGATGCCGATGGGTATGGCTAATCCGGTGCTTGGGCTCCTTTCGCAAGCGCTGTCACTTCCTGCGCTAGCGACGACGGCCGACCGAGCCAGTTACGGTGAGCCGCTGACCAACAGCAAGAAAGCAAATGTGCCATTCTTGCGGCCCGAGACTGCTGATGCGTTGATGATGGCACCGCTAAGCCCGCGCACGGCGCTTGGGCTTGCTGGGATGGGCGCAGTAGATAGCGGGGCGATGCGAGCGGCTACGGTGTTTCATGGCTCGCCGCACAAGTTTGACAAGTTAGACGCGAGCAAAATTGGCACTGGTGAGGGTGCCCGAGTTTATGGGCATGGCCTGTATTTCGCGGAGTCACCGGATGTAGCGCAGTCATACAAGGTGAAGCTATCTGGTCTTGATCAGCTTACGACGCAGGGTCGAGCGGCCCGATATATGGAGGCAGCCGACGGCGACACTCAGGCCGCGATGCGTTTGGCCTGGAACGACTACAACACCGCGCCCCACACGCCGCAAATATGGAGGAACCATGCATCGAATGCCGTTGATGCGCTGCGAAGCGGAAAGGTGCCATCGCCGTCATTTTACAAAGTCGATCTGCCAGACGCAAAGATCGCCCGCATGCTGGACTGGGACAATGCGCTGAGTGAAGCGCAGCGAGTGCCGCTTAGCGAAGCCGCGATGAAGCAGTTTGGTAGCGGTCTTAGTGGCACAAGCGGAGAGCATCTATACAAAGAAGTCGTGTTTGAGTTCAAAAACGCAGGGCACAAAAATCCACCACAGGCGGCGTCGGATTGGCTTCGCGCCAATGGGGTGCCAGGCATCCGCTACCTAGATGGTGGTTCACGCGATGCTGGCGCTGGCTCAAGCAACTATGTTGTCTTCCCGGGTGAAGAAAGCGCACTTACCATACTTGAGCGAAACGGTCGGGGGCTGCTGGAATGACACCAGGCCAGCGTGTCGGCGCCGTTACCGTGGCAGTGGCTGCGATTGCGGCGCCGTTTGTTGCGCATTTTGAGGGCGAGGTACGCCACGGTTACCGCGATCCAATCGGCATCGTCACAAGCTGTTTTGGCCACACCGGCCCCGAGGCGCAAATGGGCCGCACCTACACGCACGCCGAGTGCCTGGCCCAGCTCACCGCCGACCTAGACCACCACGATGCGGGCCTGCTGGCCTGCGTGCGAGTGCCGATGGCCGATAACGTGCATGCTGCGATGCTGTCGTTTGCATTCAACGTGGGCGTGCGGGCGGCGTGCGGATCAACGGCCATTGCCAAAATCAACGCGGGCGACATCATGGCAGCCTGCGCCGAGCTATCGAAGTGGGTGCGTGCTGGGGGCAAGGTGCTGCCCGGGCTGGTGCGCCGACGTGCTGCCGAGCGCGCGCTGTGCGAGGGCAGGCCAATCGCTCTAGGGGCCATCGGATGAACCCACTAGACCTAATCCCCCGCGTCGCCATGTACTGCACGATCCTGGGCCTATCTTTAGCCGCTGGTGGGCAATCGTGGCGCCTGCACTTGCGCACTGGCCAGCTTGCCGAGCTGCGGGCTGTGGGGGCCGAAGAGCGCATGCGTGCGGCTACCGATGCAGCCAACGCCAGCGAATCGGCCAGGCTCGAAACCAAGCGCCGGACTGTGGCGCAAACGGAGGTGATCCATGAGGCTCAAAATCAATCTCGCGCTGCTGGG
>JBJOLD010000211.1:0-2564 GCA_046045765.1 Pseudomonadota bacterium
GCCGTGTCCTTGGCCGTCAGATGTTTGAGCATGGCGACCAGAACCGTGTGTTTGAGCACGTCGGCGTGGTTGCCGGCGTGGAAGGCGTGGCGGTAAGAGAACATGCGCCGATGCTAACCGGTGGGCCAGCCCCCAAAAAAGCCGCCGGCAGGCCAGAAGCTTCCCTAAGTGCTTGATTTTGAATATAATCAAAGGCTTCGCAGCGATTTTGTAGCCCCGCGGCAAGACGGCAAACCGGACTCCGGTTTGTCAAACCCCACCTAAGAGACTCTCACTAGAAGAGACCCGACCGTGGAAAAGGGCGACGTGGCGCCAACCCCATAGGTTGGACAAACCCACTCTTTGAAAGAGAAAACTCATGACTACGTTCAGCGCAAAACCCGCTGACGTGACGCACGAGTGGTTTGTGATTGACGCGACCGACAAGGTCCTCGGACGAGTAGCCAGCGAAGTTGCTCTCCGTTTGCGCGGCAAACACAAGGCCATTTACACGCCTCACGTCGATACCGGTGACTTCATTGTCATCATCAACGCATCTCAACTGCGTGTCTCTGGCGCCAAGCCAATCGACAAAGTTTATTACAGCCACTCCGGCTATCCAGGTGGCATTTCCGCCATCAACTTCCGCGACATGCAAGCCAAGTTCCCTGGCCGCGCTTTGGAAAAAGCCGTCAAGGGCATGCTGCCAAAAGGCCCTCTGGGCTACGCCATGATCAAGAAGCTCAAGGTGTACGGTGGTGCTGAGCATCCTCATACAGCCCAACAGCCCAAAGTGTTGGAAATTGCTGGTATTTCTACCAACGCAGTTAAACGGGAGTCTGCCAAATGATCGGTGAATGGAACAATGGAACCGGCCGTCGCAAATCCAGCGTCGCCCGCGTGTTCTTGAAAAAAGGCTCTGGCCAAATCATTGTTAACGGCAAAGCCATTGACAAATTCTTTGGTCGCGCAACGTCCATCATGGTCTGCAAACAGCCCCTGATGTTGACTAACCACGCTGAAACCTTTGACATCATGGTCAATGTGGCAGGCGGAGGCGAGTCTGGCCAAGCTGGCGCTACGCGCCACGGCATTACCCGTGCCTTGATTGATTACGACGCAACTCTCAAGCCCGCCTTGAGCCAAGCCGGCTTTGTTACGCGCGATGCGCGTGAAGTCGAACGTAAGAAGGTCGGTTTCCACGGCGCTCGCCGCCGTAAGCAGTTCTCCAAGCGTTAATCGCTGCAACGTTTCGTTGTACATACAGCAGCCGCAGGAATGCAAGTTCCGGCGGCTGTTTTACATGGGACTGTTAGACTTCGCCCGCTATGAGATTTCGCCTTCTTCGCCGTCGCCTTACGATCAGCGCCCCCAGCATGCTGGTGCGCAGTGCCATGCCTTGGCCTTTACGCTGGGCCCTATTGGCCATAGTATTGGGATTTTGTGCGGCAATTGGGTTGTGGGCGTTTGAGTTTGGCAAGGACATTGCCGGCCTCGACAAGGGCTCGAAAGAAGAGTTGCTGCGCCTTCGCACCGAGGTGGATACGCTCAAAATTAGCCTAGAAAAAGTAGGGCAAGAAAAAGACAAAGCACAGTCGATTGCCAACACGGCTGACACTATTCTCACCACTGAAAAGGCAGCGCAAGAACGCCTTGTGCAACAAGTAAAACAGCTCGAGGCTGACAATCGCAGCTTGCGCGATGATCTTGGATTCTTTGAAAAACTCATCCCTGCCAGCGGTGCCGAAGGCGTGGCCATTCGCGGGCTGCAAGTGGAGTTGCTAAGCGCTTCAACCTTAAAATGGCAAGTGCTAGTGATACAACCTAATAGACATGTCGCTGAATTCAATGGTCGCTTGGAGTTGGCATTCACGGGCACTTTGAATGGGAAACCATGGACCGCTGGCCTGCCCGCAGGACTGCAAGCGTTCAAGATTGGGCAATATGGTCGCTTGGAGGGTACTTTTGATGTTCCACCCCAAGTGCTCGTGAAGAGCGTTATTGCCAAAGTAATGGACGGTAACCTGGTTCGTGCCACCCAGACCATTAAGTTGTAATGAAAACCTGAGGACACACCGTGTTTAATAAAAAAAAGCAGCCCGCCATTAAAAGTTTGATTGCACACGGGACACAAATCGACGGCAATATTGCCTTTGCCGACGGCTTGCGCGTGGATGGTGACGTGAATGGCAATGTGTACGCCAATGACGGTGTCGCTAGCATTCTGGTGATCTCTGAGTCAGCCAAAGTGGTGGGCGCTGTAGAAGCTGACCACATCATCATTAACGGTACGGTGCATGGCCCTGTGCATGCCCGTCACATGCTGGAATTGCAGCCCAAGGCGCGCATTGAAGGTGACATTCAGTACGCTGCATTAGAGATGCACCAAGGCGCGCTTATCACCGGTCAATTGCGTCCCATCTTGGAGTTTGAGGACAAACCCACACTGAAACTAGCGGCAAATAATCAGTGAAAAAATTCCTGAGCAATTTGCTGTAGTATTCAATTTATTCTTTATTTGACCGGAGTTTCACCATGAGCGCAGTCGCTGAAAACATCCAAACCGAAATGCCCGCCCCCATTCT
>JBJOLD010000153.1:0-3706 GCA_046045765.1 Pseudomonadota bacterium
ACTTCATCTAGGAGTAAGTTATGAAATTTGTCGCTTTTGAGCGCGCTAAGCAGGGTACGGGTGCGAGCCGCCGTCTCCGCATCACAGGTCGCACACCTGGTATCGTCTACGGTGGCAACGCTGACACCACGCTGATCGAACTCGATCACAACGCGCTGTGGCACACCATCAAGAAAGAAGCATTTCACGCTTCGGTGCTGGACATGGAATTGAACGGAACAGAACACAAGGTGTTGTTGCGTGACGTGCAAATGCACCCCTTCAAACAATTGATTCTGCACATCGACTTCCAACGCGTGGACGAAAACACCAAGCTGCATATGAAGGTGCCATTGCACTTCAGCGGTGAAGAGTTGTCCCCTGCGGTCAAGACAGATAACTGCCTCGCAAATCACGTTGTGACTGAAATCGAAGTGTTGTGTCTGCCCACAGACCTGCCCGAGTTCATTGCTGTGGACTTGAGCGGCTTGAAAAAGGGTAAATCTTTGAATCTGGCTGACCTCGTGTTGCCCAAAGGTGTGACTGCCGTGGCCCATGGTGGCAATAAAAACCCTGTGGTGGTTTCTGTGGTGGCTATTGCAGCTCCAGTTGAAGTTGCTCCTGCCGTTGCTGCACCTGCCAAGGGCGGCAAAGCTGCTCCTGCCAAGAAAAAGTAATCGGCTCGCGCCTTTGACTTGAAAACGGCCCACTTCGGTGGGCCGTTTTGCGTTGGGGCCACGTTGGCACAATGCAGTGCGTTTTGAACTACCATTTCCACCCACATGATCAAATTATTTGTAGGCTTGGGTAACCCAGGCCCCGAGTACGAAGCCACACGCCATAACGCAGGGTTCTGGTGGGTGGATGCCTTGGCGCGCGAACTCAAGGTATCGATGTCCATGGACAAGGGCTACCACGGCCTGGTGGGGCGCACAATGGTGCATGGGCAAACGGTGTGGTTGCTGGAGCCGCAGACATTTATGAACCTGTCTGGTAAATCTGTAGGTGCTTTGGCTCGGTTTTTCAAAGTTTTGCCGCAAGAGGTACTGGTGGTACATGATGAGCTCGACATCGCGCCCGGCGAAGCCAAGCTCAAATTCGGTGGCAGTCACGCGGGCCACAACGGGCTGCGCGACATCCACGCCCAGCTTGGCACCGGTGACTATTGGCGGCTGCGCTTGGGTGTGGGTCACCCCGGCGTGAAGTCAGAGGTGGTGAACTGGGTACTTAAAAGACCCAGCCTGGACCACCGCATTGCCATTGACCAATGCATTGACCGCTCACTCAAGACCCTGCCCCACCTCATTGCGGGTGAAATGGACAAAGCCACCATGCTGATTCACACCAGTAAACCACCCAGGCCCAAACCGCCGCGCCTAGAAAAGCCACCGTCCGAAAGCCTTACCGAAAGCCTCTGAGAAAAGACAGTTTCATGAAAAATTTACTTACAATTGCTACTTTTTTGATAGCTGGCTACGCAATATCCACGGGGGCTTTGGGTCAAAAAGTCTATAAATGTGGCAGTAGCTACAGCCAAGCACCATGCGAAGATGGTACCGCTATTAATGTAGAAGACGAGCGCAGCAAAGCTGCTAAAGCTTCCGCAGACCAGGCAACCAAGCGCAATATCAAAGTGGGTAGTGCGCTGGAAAAATCTCGCCTTGCCGACGAAAAAAGCGCTGACTCAGCCAATGAAAAGCAGGCTGCACAAACAGAAAAAGAAGCTAAAAAGGCAAAAAAAGCAAAAGACGAGGCCACTAAATTAGCCCAACCGCCAAGTAGCCAAACTTTGAATGCCCCGAAAAAGCACAAAAGCAAAGCCACAAATCCCGAATTTTTTACAGCAAAATCATTACCAGAGAAGAAGTAATTTTGCGTTGGAAGTGGCCTAGTTGGAACAGAAGAGCGCCTTATCGATCCATCACTTCACAGCTCAAGCCCCAGGTAGAGCCTGCAAGCGGCGGTATTTTTGCCAAAGGGTTTCTTTGTCTTCCACAAACTGTGGGTTCACTGGAATACACGCCACCGGACACACCTGCACACACTGGGGCTCGTCAAAGTGGCCCACGCATTCGGTGCATTTGCTGGGGTCGATTTCGTAGATTTCAGGCCCGAGGTAAATAGCCTCGTTCGGGCACTCGGGTTCACACACATCACAGTTGATGCATTCGTCGGTAATGATCAGTGCCACATTGTTTGCTCCATGCTGCGATTATCGCAAGGTGCGCCTAGCGCAGCTTGTCCATTAACCGCGTATGCACCAAGGGCGCTACAAACTGCGCTACATCGCCCTTGAGCGTGGCAATTTCACGCACCAGCGTGCTGGAGATGTACTGGTAACGCGAATCGGGTGTCAAAAACACCGTATCCACATCGGGTGCTAGCGCCCGGTTCATGCCGGCCAACTGGACCTCGTAGTCAAAGTCGGTCACGGAGCGCACGCCGCGTACCATAACGGTAGCGCTGTGGGCAACTGCAAAATCGCGCACCAGGCCGGTAAAACTTTCGACCTGCACATTGGCCAGAGGCTTAAATACCTCGCGCACAGCATCCAGTCGCTCGTCCAACGTGAACAGGGTTTTCTTGTGGTGCGCCACCGCCACGGCCACGATGACCCTATCAAACATGCGCGATGCGCGGTGAATCAGGTCCTGGTGGCCCAAGGTGATGGGGTCAAACGTGCCAGGAAAAACAGCGATTACAGCTTGGGTAGCGGGTTGTGTCATAGCAGGCCTTGGGGGTGAACTAGGCAGTGGGTGCAAGGTGCACGAGCAAATGGGCGTGGACCGCACCCGCTTTCAGATAGCGGTACACCATCAAGCCCATGGGGGCCAACTTGTAGTCGGTCCACTTCACAGGGGCTTCCAAGTACACAAAACCCTCTGTGGCAAGTGGTCGGGCACAGGCC
This sequence comes from Pseudomonadota bacterium, assembly GCA_046045765.1. Classification (GTDB taxonomy): domain Bacteria; phylum Pseudomonadota; class Gammaproteobacteria; order Burkholderiales; family Burkholderiaceae_C; genus Allorhodoferax. Next base: position 2,888 of record JBJOLD010000153.1, read on the forward strand.
GCAATGGCTGGCTCAAACAAGGGCGCATCAAAGGGCGGGTCGATAAAGACCAAGTTCACACTGCCCGAGGCAGCTTGCCGAATGGCGCTCACTCCGTCGCCGCGCACCACTTGCACGCCATGCGCTTTGAGCTGGTCCTGGGTTTTTTTGAGTTGATCGGACAACGCACCGTCTTGCTCAATCAACACCACCTCTTTAGCCCCGCGAGATGCGGCCTCGAAACCCAGCACGCCGGTACCCGCAAATGCGTCCAAGCAGCGCCAGCCGGTCAGGTCTTGGCCTAGCCAGTTGAACAAGGTCTCGCGCACGCGGTCGGGCGTGGGGCGCAGGCCGGGCTTGTCGGCCACTTTGAGTTTGGTGCGCTTCCACTGCCCACCGATGATGCGGACCTCGTGCGTTTGCACGCTGCGCACGCGCGGTGGGCGCTGGTTGGGTGGCGTCTTTTTAGGGTTCTTTGCTTTCATCCATGCAGCTTAACCGACTAGCGCATGAGGTTAGCGCTGGCGCAGCGGCGTGAGCAGGTCCGAGAGACCGTTGTGGTCTATCTCGTGCATCAGGGTCAGCAGCTGCCCTATTTCGCCTTTGGGCACGCCCTCGCGGGCGAACCAGCGCAGATAGTCGCCCGGCAAATCGGCAATCAGGCGCCCCTGGTATTTGCCAAACGGCATGGTGCGGGTGACCAGCAGCTGCAAGTCTTCCGGCTTCACTGCGCCGCACCCAGCACCACGGCGGCCATTTTTTCGGGCTGCACCACGCGAGCAAACGCTTGCTTGACCTGGGCGGCGGTGAGCTTTTGCACCTGCGCGGTCCAGGTGTCCA
>JBJOLD010000158.1:0-5508 GCA_046045765.1 Pseudomonadota bacterium
GGGGTCGATCTTGAACTCGAACAGGCCGCGCAAGGTCAGGTGACGCTTGCTTTGGTCGTTGATCAGCTGGGCGTACTCTTTGTAGGTGTTCCAGTTGTTGGCACGGGTGGAGTGCTGCAACTTGGCAATCGCATCGGGCGTCCACATGTGCTCCTCGCCACGGGCGCGCCAGGCGTACTCACCGCCCGCATCCAGGGCGTTGGCCAACACTGGATCTGAGCTGAAAGCTGCCCTGTGCATGCGGATAGATTCTTCGGCAATCTCAAAGATGCCGATGCCTTCCACACGGCTAGGTGTGCCGGTGAAGTACTGGGAAATAGTCTCTGTGGACAGACCAATCGCCTCGAACAACTGCGCGCCGCAGTAGCTCATGTAGGTACTCACGCCCATTTTGGACATGATCTTGGACAAGCCCTTACCGACAGCTTTGACGTAGTTGTAGATAGCCTTCTCGGCGCTCAGTTCGCCAGGCAGGTCTTTGTGCATGCTGGCCAAAGTTTCCATGGCCAGGTAGGGATGCACTGCTTCGGCGCCATAGCCGGCCAGCACGGCAAAGTGGTGCACTTCACGGGCGGTGCCAGTTTCGACCACCAAGCCAGCGGTGGTGCGCAAACCTTCTCGCACCAAATGCTGGTGCACCGCGGACAGTGCAAGCAGTGCAGGAATCGCCACCTGGGTTTCGCCTATCGCACGATCACTAATGATGAGAATGTTTTTACCACCCCGGATAGCGTCCACCGCTTCAGCGCATAAAGATGCCAACTTGGCCTCCACGCCTTCGCTGCCCCATGCCAGGGGATACGTAATGTCCAGCACGTAGCTGCGAAACTTGCCGTTGGTGTGGGCTTCAATGTCGCGCACCTTGGCCATGTCGGCAGTGTTCAGCACGGGCTGACTGACCTCCAGGCGCATTGGCGGATTGACCTGGTTGATGTCCAGCAGATTGGGCTTAGGGCCAATGAAGGACACCAACGACATCACAATCGCTTCGCGAATCGGGTCAATAGGCGGATTGGTCACCTGGGCGAACAACTGCTTAAAGTAGCTGTACAGAGGTTTGTTCTTATCACTCAGAACAGCCAAAGGGCTGTCATTTCCCATGGAGCCAATGGCTTCTTCGCCAGCCGTGGCCATAGGGGCGATCAAAAACTTCAAGTCTTCTTGGGTAAAACCAAACGCTTGCTGGCGGTCTAGCAGGCTCACTTTGTCGTTAACGCGCTTGGGCTCAACGCCGGTCACCAATTTGCTGAACACAGCGTCTTTGCGGCGCTCGGCAAAGGTTACGTCATCAAGCTTGATGCGCAGGTTTTCAATCCACTGTTTGTAGGGCTTGCTGTTGGCAAGATTGGCCTTTAGTTCTTCGTCGTCAATCATGCGACCTTGTTCCAAATCGATAAGGAACATCTTGCCGGGCTGCAGACGCCATTTGCGGACAATTTTGTTTTCGGGCACGGGCAATACGCCAGATTCGGAGCCCATGATGACCAAGTCGTCGTCGGTAATGCAATAACGCGATGGACGCAGGCCATTGCGGTCCAGCGTGGCACCAATCTGGCGGCCATCCGTAAACACAATACTGGCTGGGCCGTCCCATGGCTCCAGCATGGCGGCGTGGTATTCGTAAAAGGCCTTGCGGCGCTCGTCCATGGTAGTGTGCTGCTCCCAAGGCTCGGGAATCATCATCATCACGGCTTGGCTGATGGGGTAACCAGCCATAGTCAACAGCTCAAGGCAGTTGTCAAACGTCGCGGTGTCCGACTGATCGGCAAAACTGATGGGGTAGAGCTTTTGCAGATCCGCTCCCAGCACAGGGGACGACATCACGCCTTCGCGCGCCTTCATCCAGTTGTAATTGCCCTTGACGGTGTTGATTTCACCGTTGTGCGCCACATAACGATACGGATGGGCCAATGGCCACTCGGGGAAGGTGTTGGTAGAAAAGCGCTGATGCACCAAGCCCAGTGCGGACACGCAGCGTGCGTCTTCCAGATCTTTGAAATACACCCCCACCTGGTCCGCCAACAACAGGCCTTTGTAGACCACTGTGCGACTGGACATACTGGGCACGTAATATTCTTTGGAGTGCTTGAGCTTCAAGGCCTGGATATTGGCGCTGGCGGTCTTGCGAATCACGTACAGCTTGCGCTCCAGCGCGTCCTGCACGATCACGTCGTTGCCGCGACCAATGAAGACTTGGCGTAGCACGGGCTCTTTCTCGCGCACAGTGGGCGACATGGGCATGTCGCGGTTGACTGGCACATCGCGCCAGCCCAAAAGCACCTGACCTTCAGCTTTGATGGCGCGTTCCATCTCTTGTTCGCAAGCCAAACGTGAAGCACTTTCCTTGGGCAGGAACACCATGCCAACGCCGTATTCGCCCTGCTGGGGCAATGTGACTCCCTGAGCGGCCATTTCTTCGCGGTACAGCGCGTCAGGCAACTGAATCAAAATGCCAGCGCCATCACCCATCAGCTTGTCTGCGCCCACGGCACCCCGGTGGTCCAAGTTTTCTAGGATCTTGAGTGCGTTCTTGACAATGCTATGGCTCTTTTCGCCACGGATATGGGCCACAAAGCCCACACCACAAGCATCGTGCTCATTGGCGCCAGAATAAAGACCGTGATCCTGAAGATATTTGATTTCGGCAGCCGTAGTCATGGCGCACTCCTATATTGCATGGGGGAAAAAGAGTTTAGTGCACCGCAACAATAATGCCAAGACATTTAATGGGGGTCAGATTCCGATTAAAAACCTTAATTTAGTTCTTTAATTAAAATGGGGACATATCAAAATTGATAGCTACTCATGCAAGCCAATCGGGCGCTACAGGCAAATTAGGCTTATATTTTTGAAGCTAAAGAAGGACGCCCGGCCGTGGTGGGCTGGACGCGGCGCGGCGTTAATTTCTGCAAATTGTCGATAAAATCCGCATCGCCCAAGGCCCAGCCTTTGAGCGTGGAGTCTGTCAATTGCGTTAACTGCTGCCCAGACAGCCCCGTGTGCACCAATTCGGCGTACGCGGCCTCCCGGGAAAACGGCGTGTTACCCAGCTCCCAATACTGCGGGTGTGGGGTAATCAGTTTGTCAATTTTTCGCCCGATGTAGTGATTGAAGCTAGACCAGTTGTAGTCCGCCACGTTGGCTGACAAACCAGCACGTACAGGATTGAGATCAATGTAGGCCATGCAAGCCAGCAGATAGCGCTGTGTTTGTATGACCGTTGATTTATAGCGCCCCTCCCACAGGGTGCCACTGCGTCCGTACAAATCGTTGAAATAGCGCACGTAGCTCCTACCCACTGACTGCATCATTTGGGGCAACGTATCGGCAGTTTGTGGTGTCACCAGCAAATGAAAGTGGTTGCCCATCAGTACATAGCTGTGTACAACGACACCAAAGCGGCTAGCGTTTTCACGCAGCAACTCCAGCATGCGGACGTAATCCGCACGGTCCTGAAAGATGGGTTGCCGGTTGTTACCGCGCTGGATGACGTGGTGGGGGTAGCCCGCCAGGGATAACCGAGGAAGCCGCGCCATGGGCTTACAGCACTTGGCAGTGCTACTTAGGCGCTTTAGTCACACGCACTTTACTACCCGTGGTGACAATAATCACCGGGTCGCCAGCCACCAGCACTTCAGCGGCCTTGGCCTGCACGATGGCACGACGTTCACCATTTTTGAGCTGCACCAAAATCTCGACAGCGTCTTCGCGCGTGCTAAATCGCTCGATGGCATTACCGGCGGCAGCCCCTGCAACACCCGCCAAAACGCCCAATATTTGTGACTCGCGCTGTACACCGCTACCGGCATAACCGCCAACGGCACCGATCACTCCACCAGCGGCCCCACCAATGCCAGACTGGCTGCCATCCACCGTGACAGTACGCACCGACAGCACCACGCCATCTTGCACTTGCGCCATGCGCTGGGCGTCACCGCGCTGAATAACGTCCGGGCTGCTGGTAGCGCAGGCCGCTAAAAACACTGTTGCCAATGCCACAAAGGACACATTCAAAATACGCTTCATAAATTTCTCCACCCACTAAAAGCTGTGGGACTCAGTGGCTTTGAACGCTTGAGTCCTGAATTTGGTTGTCTTGCGCATTGTCGCCGGGCAATGTAAACCGTGTGTCAAGCAGCTCCGAAAGCCCGAATTCTTTCAGAATGGCCTGCAATCGTTGTGCCGAAGCGCGTTTGTGTTTGCCTGTGTAGCGGGCCAAAATCAACTCGTTTTTCATGCTGTGCTCCCAGCCCACGAGCTCTGTCACAGCCACCTGGTAGCCATGCGCTTCCAAGTACAAACATCGCAGAACATTGGTCAGCTGGCTGCCCATTTCGCGTGTGTGCAGCGGGTGGCGCCACAGCTCAGCCAGCGGGGTGCGGTTAAGCGAAAGCGTTTTGCTTTGACCCAAATGGCGCGCCACCTCGGCCTGACAGCAAGGCACGAGAACAAAGGCGCGCACTCGCTTTTGCAATCCAAAGGCAATAGCGTCATCGGTGGCGGTATCGCAAGCATGCAGCGCGGTAACTACGTCGACCCGCGCCGGCAGCAGGTCTGATTTGGCCGAATCGGCTACGCTGAGGTTGAGGAATGACATGCGCTGAAAGCCAAGCCGCTGCGCCAGCGCGGTAGATTTTTCCACCAACTCGGGCCTGGTCTCTATCCCGTACAGATGGCTGTGGGCAAGGTGCTTGAAGTACAGGTCATACAGAATAAAGCCCAAGTACGACTTGCCCGCGCCATGGTCCGCCAGCGTGAGCGTGTCGCCTGGTTTCACTGGCAACTCTTGCAGTAATTTATCGATGAACTGATACAGGTGGTACACCTGCTTGAGCTTGCGCCGGGAGTCTTGGTTGAGTTTGCCCTCACGGGTCAGGATGTGCAGCTCTTTGAGCAGTTCTATGGACTGCCCTGGGCGCAGCTCAGCGGCCAGCGGGTTGGGGTCAGACGCTTTGGGAGCGCGTGCAGTGGAAGCAGATTTCTTCATGGTGTGATCTTGCCACGGCTTGAAAGCCCCAAGGCTTGCCAACCTTCCAGCCCGATTACCTGTAAGGTCTCAATATTTTTTTCAAAAATCATTTCAGCGTTGGGAAAGGCCTCTACCGCCCTGGCAATGCTGTCTTCGCGAATCAAATGCAGTATGGGAAACGGTGCGCGGTTGGTGTAGTTACTGATTTCATCCGCCTCGGTTCCGGCAAATTGAAAATCTGGGTGAAAGCTGGCAATTTGTATAACCCCTTCCAAGCCCAATTTGCGCAGCACCTTGTTGGCGCGGGCTTGAAAGTCGTTGAACTCCCAAAATTCTGGCAAGCACCGTGGCGCAACCAGCAAAGTGGTGTCGCGAAGTTGTGGATCAAAAGCCTGCAATGCGGCGAGTTCCGTAGCCAACTCACCTAACAGATCGGCTGACTCAACACTATGACTGATGGCGTAGTGAATTTGTCCCTTGGCATGCACGCCTTTGGCAAAAGGGCACAAATTCAAACCGATTACAGCTTTCTCGAGCCA
>JBJOLD010000227.1:0-5571 GCA_046045765.1 Pseudomonadota bacterium
CATGTACCTAACTTTGAAGTACCCGAGCCGCAGGGCCTGTACCCGCTGGCCATGATTTCACCGCCTGCGCGCAACTTTTTGAACTCCACGTTTGTGAATGTGAAAAGTCTGCGCGATATTGAAGGCGAACCGTTGCTGGAAATGTCGGCCACCGATGCCTTGGCACGTGGCATTGGCAGCGGCGACGTGGTGCGCGTGTTCAATGCGCGCGGCAGCTACCAATGCACCGCCCGGGTGAGCGAGCGGGCCCGCGCGGGCGTGGTGAACGGTTTGGGCGTGTGGTGGCGCAAGCTGGGGCTAAACGGCACCAATGTGAATGAACTCACCAGCCAGCGCCTCACCGACATGGGTAACGGCCCGACGTTTTATGACTGCGCAGTGCAGGTGGAGCGCATTGCCGCCACCGCAAAAGTGGCTACAGCGCAGGCCGCCTAGCGGCGGTGCTTGCCGAAGTGCAGAAGGCGCGTAGCAATCAGGGTCTCCGCCATAAAGCAGCCTAGCGCCAGCATAAAGCTGACAATACCCGACAAAAAGGTAATCATGGGCAGGCGCAGCACCCGCAGCTCAATGGCCTCGCCCAAGAACAGCAGCATGATGGTGGCACCAATCAAAAACGCGCACAGCGTCAGTAAGCCGATGCTGCCGTTGGCCAGCAAGCCACGGCTGCGCAGCTCGCCCAGCTCTTTTTGGTCGGATGCGCGCTCTTCGGTGGTCAGGTTGTTTTTCATACGCGCCTCCACCACCCTGGCGCGGTCAATAATGCGGGCCAAACGGGTAGCCACCACGCCAATCATTCCCGCGACGGCGGTGAGCAAAAACACGGGCGCTACGGCCAACTGAATGCCGTGGGATACGGTGTCGGGGTCTAACGGCAAACTCATAGTATCGATGGGGTCCGGTGGGGCCGCACAGAGGCAGCAATGTCAAGGGACTGCAAACGCAAGGCCGGATCGAAAATATCGCACACCAGCATGATCTCATCGGCCTGGGTGATGTCAGTCAAGTGCTGCAATTGTCGCTTGATGCGTTCAGGCCCGCCAATGGCCGCTGCCCCCAGAAAATCAGCAATCGCCGCAGACTCTTGGGGCTGCAAGCTTTCCAGGTAATTTTCAACCGGCGGCTGCAACGATTTGCGCTGCCCGGTCACGATGCCCAGCACGCGTTGGTAAATGCTGCTGGCCAGGTATTGGGCTTGTGCATCCGTGGGCGCGGCTACCAACGGCACACCAATCACCACATAAGGTTTTCCGCACTGCGCCGAGGGTTGAAACAGGCTGCGGTACAGCGCCACTGCCTGCAGCAACATGCGTGGCGCGAAGTGTGAGGCAAAGGCATACGGCAAGCCGCGCTGCGCAGCCAACTGGGCAGAAAACAGGCTGGACCCCAGCAGCCAAATAGGGACTTGCGTCCCCGCACCGGGACAAGCAATCAGACGCTGGCCCGGTTGGGCCGGGGCCAAAAAATTCTGGAGTTCTGCCAATTCACGAGGGAAGTCGGCCTCTGTCTCTGCGCGATTGCGGCGCAATGCGCGCATGGTCAGCGGATCGGTGCCCGGCGCACGGCCCAAGCCCAGGTCAATACGGCCCGGATACAGCTCTGCCAGCGTACCAAAAGCCTCCGCCACCACCAAAGGCGCATGGTTGGGCAACATCACTCCGCCGGAGCCCACGCGGATGCGGCTGGTACCCGCAGCAAGGTGCCCCACCAGCACGGCAGTGGCCGAACTGGCAATGCCGGGCATGTTGTGGTGCTCTGCCAGCCAATACCGCTCAAAACCCAGGCGTTCTGCATGCTGCGCAGTGCACAGTGAAATGTCCAATGCTTGGGCCACTGTGCCGCCTTCACGCACAGCAACCAGATCAAGCATGGAAAGCAGAATTTCTTTATTCATAGGAATGGCATGTTACGCCCCGCGCTCTTTACAGAAGGTTTACAGCGTAAACGTAAACGCATTGATGGCCAATCCAGTTAAGGATCTATGGCAACGTCGCCATGACCTAAAAGTCAATCATGCTTAAACAAACGCTTATCGCTTCTGCTCTTGTTATCTCCACATTCGGCGCATTTGCACAAGCGCCCGCTGCGACTCCTGCCGCTGCGCCAGCTGCAGTGGCAACTCCAGCCACCGCCAAGCCTGCGGATACGATGAAAGAAAAGCATGCCGCGGGCAAAGCAAAGCACCAAGCCAAAAAGAAAGCTTCAGCCGCTAAGCCTGCCGCGCCAGCCAAACCATAATGCGCCCCTGTAATCCGTTGCGCCTGCGACGATGAGACAAAAAAAAGCCACCGGTTAACGGTGGCTTTTTTATTCGGCAAAGTGCTTAGCCGCATTTGGGCGAACAAACCGCCTGCGACTTACCCACTAGCTTACGCGTTACCATTTCAGAACGCGGTCGGTGCTTTCCGCACAAAAAACACGACATGGTGGAACTACCAGAAAATGGTGTTGTCGCGAATGGGGACCCTCCGACTTTCGACTTGTACCGAAGGCCGTCATCCAAGATAGCTGTCTTATTGGGTGATTTACTCATATAGTGATTGTACTAGGCCACCAAAAACCCCCAGATATGTTGTGAATTAAGGCCATTGCTGAAAGGTCCAAAGGCAATGCAGCGACTCTCAGTATCGTTGCGCGACCGGCTCAGTCGTAGGGCATTCCAGTGAGCAAACTGCCAAGCTCATCGGCATGCTCTTCTTCTGCCGCCAAAATACGCTTGAGCAGATCGTTGGTGTTGGCGTCCTTGTCCCCTAAAAACTGGATCGTCTCGCGATAACTTTGAATTGCGATGCGCTCGGCAACCAGATTCTCTCGAACCATATCAAACAAGGTGGTGCCAGGAAAGTATTCGGCATGACTTCGCGCACTTAAGCCAGAGGGAGAAAAATCAGGCTCTCCGCCCAACTGCACGATGCGTGCAGCCAAAACTGTCCGCGTGACCCAGTTCTTCACTGGAATGCGCCAAAAACTCGGTAGCAACAATGCGAGCGTGGATACCGCGGGCCATAAAATGGTGTCGACGATAACGCAGCACACAGACCAATTCAGTGGCCAGCGCAAGATTGAGCATTCGAACCACTTCTGGCAAATCGGCGTCATAACTGGCAGTGACGGCGCCTTGACCCAGGTGCTTGAGCGCATCAAGGCGCAACACCGCAGCCTCAGTCGTTTCAGTTTTTTTGGCCATATCCATACTCACCAAATGAAAGACCTAGCGTACGTCAACACACACTGATTCGGATAAACATGCGCTCCATATCGGGCAAGGCCAGAATGTAAAATAGCTCCTTCGCGTGGTGGCAATCGGCTGTGCCGTATTTGAATTTTTTCAATGCATCAGCCGCTCCCAATTCCATTTAAATCACCAGCGTATGAAGCGAGCCTCTAGGCCCACCCATTTCCATAGTTCATTGTTAATTCGAACGCTTGTGGATTTGGCCGTTTTGGAACCTGTCACACCAGTCCCTAATTTGCCTGAAAAGCTAAGCACCTGGATTAGCTTTACAGATGCCATCAAGCTGTCTGGCATGCACAAGGACAGCCCTGCACAAACCACGTCAGCCCAGAATACGACGGGTGACTTTGGCTTAGCGCAAGAGTTTTCTTTGGCCCGACGTGCACTGGAGCAGTCTATTGCGCGTTATGCCACAGCCAATGACAGCAGGTTGCGCTTGATACTGCCGACTCCCCAGGCGGGCATGACATTTGAAGAGGCAAGCATTTACACCCCTTACCGCCGCTATCACCAAAATTATCAACGACACTTAGAGCAAAGTGCGCGTTCCATGCGAAGCAAGGTGCGCAATGGAATTGCGAATGTATCGCCTCGCTTGCGGCAACTGGCGATGCTTGACTCAACCTACGAGAACATACTGCAAGAGCGCGAAGCCAGCGTGCTTGCTGGCTTGCCCACTATGTTCGAGCGGCGTTTTCATCAATTGCGCAAAACCCACGAGCACGACAGCCCAGACCTTTGGATCAAGCCTGGCGCTTGGCTCAACCAATTTTTTAGTGACCTGCATGCCGTGCTGTTGGCGGAGCTTGACCTTCGTCTGCAGCCAACCGTTGGCCTGCTGGAAGCACTTACTACCGATACCAATTAACTATTTATGAATCGACTTTTTTTTGCGCTCGTGTTTGGCCTAGGCGCATTTGCCGTGCTTTGGATTGCTGGTGGATTTTTGATGTCGCTGCATCTGGTTGCGCTAATGATGACGGTACTAATTGGCTCCGTTTATGGATACGGCGCGCTCGAGTTGCAACGCTTCCGTGCAGTCACGCTCACCCTATCGCGGGCGCTGTCTGAACTACCGGACCCATTGCCTAACCTTGAAGCATGGATATCAACCATTCACCTCACACTTCAAAGTCCCGTGCGCTTGCGCATTGAGGGTGAACGCAGTGGACTGCCAGGCCCGGCATTCACACCCTACTTGGTGGGATTGCTCGTGATGTTGGGCATGTTAGGTACATTTTTGGGGATGGTGGTTACGCTCAACGGTGCGGTGTTCGCGCTTGAAGGCACTACCGACTTGCAAGCGATTCGCTCGGCATTTGCAGCACCCATTAAAGGCTTGGGCTTGTCGTTTGGCACATCGGTGGCAGGGGTTGCATCGTCGGCCATGTTGGGTCTGATGTCGGCCATCAGCAGACGCGAAAGAATGGTGGCTGCCCAAACCCTGGACACCGCAATTGCAACGGTGTTGAGCGGCCATTCACACACTTTTCAACGCCGGGAGACATTCAAGGCATTGCAGCTTCAATCACAGGCCTTGCCTGCAGTGGTGGACCAGTTGCAGGCCATGATGGTCAAGATAGAAAGTATGTCCTTGCAACTCAACGAGCGCTTGCAGCACAACCAAGAAGGCTTTCATGGTGATGTCAAATTGGTCTACACCGATTTGGCCAACTCCATAGACCAGTCATTGCGCAGCAGCCTGTTGCAAAGCGCCAATGCAGCTGTGGACAGTATTCGCCCAGTGGTTGAAAGCGCTATGGCAAGCATATCCAAAGAGGCACGCGATTTGCATGAACGCATGGTGCAAACAACGCAAAGTCAGCTGGAGAAGTTGGTTGGCTCCATGCACCAGCAGTTGCAAGACACAGGCCAGCAAGCGTTGGCACAACAACAAGCTATCTGCAAAACACTTGAACACACTGCCCAAACCATTACGGAGCACACGCAAAGCGCTGCAGGCAAAACACTGGGGGCCATTGACCTCATGGTAGCCAGCTCGCAAGAGTTGGCTCGCTCACGCATAGATTCAGAAGCCACGTGGATTCTGCAGCATGGTGAACGCATGACCCAACTGGCCAGCGTATTGCAGACGGAACTGGGTGCGCTGCGCGCAGCAGAAGACGTGCGTGGCCAGGCCGCGGTAGAGAGGCTTGGTGACTTGCAAAGCGCACTTGCCAGCCACTTATCGACACTAGGCGCTGCGCTCGAAGATCCGATTGCGCGGTTAATTCAGGTTGCATCGGAGGCCCCACGTGCCGCTGCCGAGGTGATTGGCACCCTACGCCAAGAAGTGTCTAACAGCATTGCTCGGGACAACGACTTACTTGAAGAACGCA
>JBJOLD010000231.1:0-4438 GCA_046045765.1 Pseudomonadota bacterium
GGCATAGCGTTGTAAATGCTGGCGCGCATGCCGCCTACCGATTTATGGCCTTTGAGCTGCAAAAGGCCCGCAGCCTTGGCGCCTGCCAAAAAAGCGTCGTTGCGTGATTCATCGCGCAAAAAGAACGGCACATTCATGCGGGAGCGGCAATCCAGGCGGACGTTGTTGAAATAAAGCGATGACGAGTCAATAGCTTCATACAACAACTCGGCCTTGGCTATATTGCGTTTCGCCATGGCCGCAGTGCCGCCCTGGCGTTTGAGCCATTGGAACACCAAGCCCGCTATATAAATGGAGTAGGTGGGTGGCGTGTTGTACATGGACTGGTTGTCCGCCACCGTTTTGTAATTGAACGCGCTGGGGCACACCGACAACGCGTGACCCAACAGGTCTTCACGCACTACCACCAAGGTCAAACCAGCCGGCCCAAGGTTTTTTTGGGCACCGCCAAAAGCCAAGCCGACTTTGCTCCAATCCACCGGGCGCGAGGCTACATGCGATGAAAAATCAACGACCAAGTGCGCGTCAGAGCCGAGTGCTTTCAGGTCTGGCAAAGATTGAAACTCCACGCCATGAATCGTCTCATTGCTACAAATATGGACATAACTTGCTTGGCTGTTGAGTTGCCAGCTGCTAGCGGCGGGAATGCTGGTGAAGCCGTCGTCTTTGCCGCTGGCGGCTTGGCTGACTTGGCAGTATTTACCCGCTTCTTTGAGTGACTTTTCGCTCCAGCTGCCAGTGACCACAAAATCAGCTGCATGGGTGCTTGCTGCGGTCTTCCGTGTAGCGCAAAGGTTCATAGGAACAATGGCGTTTTCCGCCAATCCACCGCCTTGCATGAAGAGTACCTCGAAATGGCTAGGCACCGCCAATAGCTCGCGCAAATCGGTCTCAGCATTCTCGTAGATGCTTTGGAATTCTTTGCCGCGGTGGCTCATTTCCATTACGCCCATGCCGCTGTGTACACCATTGGCATCGGGCCAATCCAGCATCTCGGCGGCAGCCTGGGTCAGCACATCCGTGGGCATGATGGCCGGACCTGCTGAGAAATTGTAAGGACGTTGCATCGGTCAACCTCGAGTATTAAATACGGTGCTAGCCCACGTGGAATATGCGTAACCAGCTATAAATTTAGTAGCGGCTTGATCGCAGTTATACGGTGCCCTCAGCATCTCCGGAGTCACTTGCGTCAGTGGGTGCGTCGGTTACATCGGTTTCTGTTGGGTTGGCGTCGTTTTCGACAATGCGTTGCAAACCACTCAGTTTGGAGCCTTCGTCTAAACCAATCAAAGTTACGCCCTGGGTGGCTCTGCCGAGTTCGCGAATCTCGCTCACACGGGTGCGTACCAATACGCCTTTGTCAGTAATCAACATGATTTCATCGTCGGCGTGCACCAACGTCGCCGCTACTACCTTACCATTGCGCTCAGATTGCTGGATGGCGATCATGCCCTTGGTGCCACGGCCGTGGCGGGTGTATTCGGTGATGTTGGTGCGCTTGCCGTAGCCGTTCGCAGTGGCCGTTAGCACGCTCTGCTGCTCGTCCTCCGCCACCAGCATAGCGATCACACTTTGGGTTTCGTCCAGCATCATGCCACGCACACCGCGGGCGTTTCGCCCCATGGGGCGTACGTCGTTCTCGTCAAAGCGCACGGCTTTGCCGCCGTCGCTAAACAGCATGACATCGTGAGTTCCGTCGGTTAAAGCTGCACCGATCAAAAAGTCGCCATCATCCAAGTCCACAGCAATAATGCCGGCTTTGCGCGGGTTACTGAATTCGTCTAGGGCTGTCTTTTTGACGGTGCCCATGCTAGTGGACATGAATACGTATTGGTCGGCGGGGAAGGTGCGCTTCTCACCCGTCAGGGCCAGAACCACCGTGATTTTTTCGCCCTCCTGCAACGGAAACATGTTGACGATGGGGCGACCACGCGAGCCGCGCGAGCCCTGCGGTACCTCCCAGACCTTGAGCCAGTACAGCCGACCGCGGTTGGAGAAGCACAGGATGTAGTCATGCGTGTTAGCCACGAAAAGCTGGTCTACCCAGTCGTCTTCTTTGGTGGCGGTAGCTTGTTTGCCTCTGCCGCCACGCTTTTGCGCACGGTATTCATGCAGTGGTTGGCTCTTGATGTAGCCGCTGTGGCTCATGGTCACTACCATGTCTGTGGGCGTGATCAGGTCTTCGGTCGATAAATCGAAAGACGAATGTTCCACCAAGCTGCGGCGTGCACCGATTTTGGTTTGACCAAATTCGTGCTTTACATGCCCCAACTCGTCGCTGATGATGGTCGATACACGGGAGGGTTTTGACAAAATGTCCAGCAGATCTTCAATCTCTGCCATCACTTCTTTGTACTCGGCCACTACCTTGTCTTGCTCCAAGCCGGTTAGGCGTTGCAGGCGCATTTGCAAGATTTCTTGGGCTTGCGTGTCGCTCAGACGGTATAGGCCATCGTTACCCATGCCAAAGGCTTTTTCCAACCCGTCCGGGCGGTAGTCGTCAGCATTCACCACGCCGCCATCGGCACGGGTGCGGGTGAGCATTTCGCGTACCAGTTTGCTGTCCCAAGGGCGGTTCATCAACTCCACTTTGGCCACCGGCGGGGTGGGCGATTCGCGGATGATGCGGATAAATTCATCGATATTGGCCATGGCAACAGCCAAACCTTCAAGCACGTGGCCCCGCTCCCTCGCCTTACGCAGATTGAACACGGTGCGGCGCGTCACCACTTCACGGCGGTGTTGCAAAAACACCTCGATCAAATCCTTCAGGTTGCACAGCTTGGGTTGGCCATTCACCAGCGCAACCATGTTGATGCCGAAGGTGTCTTGCAACTGCGTTTGCTTGTACAGGTTGTTCAGTACGACTTCGGGCACTTCGCCGCGCTTCAATTCAATTACAAGGCGCATCCCGGACTTGTCCGACTCATCCTGAATGTGGCTAATCCCTTCGATCTTCTTCTCGTGTACCAGCTCGGCCATGCGTTCTTGCAAGGTCTTTTTGTTAACCTGGTAAGGCAGTTCGTCGACGATGATTGCTTGGCGCGCACCTTTGTCAATATCTTCAAAGTGGCACTTGGCGCGCATAACTACACGACCACGGCCAGTGCGGTAGCCATCTTTGACGCCATTGATACCGTAAATAATGCCTGCAGTGGGGAAGTCCGGTGCAGGAATGATGTCCATAAGATCGTCAATCGACGCTTGTGGATTTTTCAGCAAATGCAGGCAGGCATCCACCACTTCGTTCAGGTTATGCGGCGGAATATTGGTGGCCATACCCACAGCAATACCACCAGAGCCATTCACCAGCAAATTGGGAATGCGGGTGGGTAGTACCAGAGGCTCTTTTTCAGAGCCATCGTAGTTGGGCCCAAAGTCCACCGTTTCTTTGTCCAAATCGGCCAGCAATTCGTGGGCAATTTTGGCCAAGCGAATTTCGGTGTAACGCATGGCGGCTGCGTTGTCGCCGTCCACAGACCCGAAGTTGCCTTGACCGTCCACTAGCATATGGCGCATGGAAAAATCTTGCGCCATGCGAACAATGGTGTCGTAGACCGACTGGTCGCCGTGCGGGTGGTACTTACCTATGACATCGCCAACAATACGCGCAGATTTTTTATATGCACGATTCCAGTCGTTATTGAGCTCGTGCATGGCGAACAAAACGCGCCGGTGAACAGGCTTCAAACCATCCCGCGCGTCGGGCAGAGCACGGCCAACAATCACACTCATGGCGTAATCGAGATAGCTGCGACGCATTTCCTCTTCGAGACTGATGGGCAGGGTTTCTTTGGCGAACTGGGTCATGGAGGCTTTGTGGCTATGTCAAGGACAGTCTACGATTCTACGGCCCGTGCAATGTCGTATGTCTGCAACAACTGGTGCCAGCTGCGTGAACTAAGTCTCGCTGCGGGTTTGTCAGTGCCATGCCCAATGCTTCCTATGGCACAATAAAGGCACCGCTGTATTTGGTATAGGCCATCTACAGCGTCATTTAAACAATCGCAGCGCTGCTGCAGTTTGCTCCGCTCAAAGAAGGAAAATTATGAAACAATTGAACAAAGTAGCAGTGTTAATCGCTGCAGCAGCACTTGCTACCGCCGCTGGCGCTCAACAAATCGAAAACTGGCGCAATGCGTCTGGCGATGTTTGGAAAAATGTTGCTGGCGAATGCTGGCGTGATGCAAGCTGGACTCCCGCAACAGCAGCCGCTGGTTGTGACGGCGCCTTGGCAGCTCCAAAAGCAGCAGCTCCAGCTGCCGCGGCACCTGCTGCAATGGCTCCCGCAGCAGCGCCAGCTGCTGTTGCCCCAGCGGCTGCTGCACCTGCAGCAGCCGCTGCTGCTGCTAAAGTCACTTACGCAGCTGATGCGTTTTTTGACTTCAACAAGTCTGTTTTGAAACCTGAAGGCAAAGCTAAGCTGGATGACTTGGTT
>JBJOLD010000273.1:0-11086 GCA_046045765.1 Pseudomonadota bacterium
TCGATGCAGGCAAGGAGATGTGGCGTCAAAAGCTCAATGGCGTTACGTTGACAGCGCCGTTAGTGGCCGGCGCGCGTGTTTTTGTTATGGGCGCTGATCGCACGGTAGTGGCATTTGATGCGGCGTCCGGGCTCCGACTTTGGCAGCAGCAGCGCAATAGCGAGTCGCTGGTTCTAGGGCAATCAGGGGTGCTGTTCGCTGGACATGACATTCTTATCGTCGGAATGGGTGGGCGTCTGCAGGGGTTGAGTCCAGACAATGGAAGTATTCGCTGGGACGTACCGATTGCTAACGGACGAGGCACCAATGAAATTGAGCGACTGGTGGATTTGGTAGCCGGTGTTAGTCGGGCTGGGAACGAGGTTTGTGTTAGGTCATTCCAGTCTGCGGTTGCTTGCGCCAATGTTGTCAAGGGTAGTTTGCTTTGGAGCAAAACAGCGGTTGGCAGTACAGGATTGAGCGGCGATGAAATTGCAGTTTTTGGCACTGAGAGTGACGGTAAAGTCGTTTCTTGGCGACGTACTGACGGCGAGCGCTTGTGGGTGTCTGAGCGGTTGCGCTTTCGCAAGTTAAGTCCCCCAATTTTGGTGGGTCGTTCGCTTGTTATTGGTGATGAGAGTGGAGTGTTACACTTTTTGTCTAGTTCTGATGGGTCTTTCTTGAACCGAATTCCTACCGACTCGACTCCAATTGATGTTGCCCCCGTGTTGGTTGGTCAAACCTTGGTGGCCGTGACGCGCCGCGGGGGTGTCTATGGGTTTCGACCTGAATAAGCGTCTGGAATCCGAATCATGAAGCCTGTTATCGCATTGGTAGGTCGACCTAACGTCGGCAAGTCCACACTTTTTAATCGTTTGACAAAAACTCGGGATGCAATCGTCGCAGATTTTGCTGGGCTAACAAGAGATAGACACTATGGGCAAGGCAAGCAGGGCTCGCACGAATATATAGTGATCGACACCGGCGGCTTCGAACCCGATGCCACTAGTGGCATCTACAAAGAAATGGCCAAGCAGACTCGGCAAGCGGTGGCTGAAGCTGATGTCGTCGTTTTTGTTGTTGATGCTCGTGCTGGAGTTTGTGCCCAAGACCATGAAATTGCCAACTATTTGCGTAAGCTCGGTAAACCGTGTGTTTTAGTTGCAAACAAAGCAGAGGGTATGACCCAAGGCGTGCAATTAGGTGAGTTTTTTGAACTGGGGTTCGGAGAGGTTTTTCCGGTATCCGCGGCACATGGTCAAGGTATCAAGTCTTTGGTAGAGATATCACTAGAGCCGCTGCACTTGGATGATCTGGAGGCTGACGAAACGCCTGACGATTTGCAGATTATCAAATTAGCGGTGGCAGGTCGTCCCAATGTTGGTAAATCAACCCTTATCAACACTTGGCTAGGTGAAGAGCGATTGGTTGCGTTTGACATGCCAGGAACTACGCGAGATGCTATCTCTGTACCATTTGAGCGCAATGGGCAGAAATTTGAGCTGGTTGACACTGCTGGATTGCGCCGCAAAGGCCAAGTCTTCGAGGCGATTGAGAAATTTTCAGTAGTTAAGACATTGCAAGCCATTGACTCTGCCAGCGTTGTACTTTTATTAATTGATGCTACGCAAGGTGTTACAGATCAAGATGCACACATTGCGGGGTACATCCTGGAGTCTGGGCGCGCCGTGGTTATCGCAGTCAATAAGTGGGATGCCGTCGACGAGTACCAGCGTGAGTTAGTCAAACGATCAATGGAAACCAGGATGGGGTTTCTGAAATTTGCCACCGTTCATTGGATATCGGCTCAAAAACGTCAAGGCCTTGGGCCTTTGTGGGAGTCAATTGCTCAGGCCCATAAGTCTGCCAATTGTAAAATGCCAACACCGGTGCTTACGCGGTTATTGTTAGAGGCTGTTCAGTTCCAAACACCAAAAAAAACGGGGATGTACCGTCCCAAACTTCGTTACGCACATCAGGGGGGCATGAACCCACCAATTGTTGTTGTGCATGGCAATTCTCTGGAACACGTTACCGACACATACAAGCGTTTTTTAGAAGGTCGATTTCGTAAGGAGTTTGGTCTCGTCGGTACGCCACTGCGCATTGAGATGAAAACTTCACAAAACCCCTTTTCTGGCAAAAGCGACGACTAAGCGACGGTCAGTGTGGTATGGTTACACTCTCTAAAACAACTCTTGAACACGGAGAATATCGTGAATAACAAAGGGCAACTTCTGCAAGACCCGTTCCTCAATGCCTTGCGTAGGGAACATGTTCCGGTGTCAATTTATTTGGTTAATGGAATCAAGTTGCAGGGTCAAATTGAGTCATTTGACCAGTATGTAGTATTGCTTCGCAATACTGTCACACAAATGGTCTACAAGCACGCGATTTCCACTATCGTTCCAGGTCGAGCGGTAAATTTCACCAGCGGTGGTGATGAAACCGCTTCGCTGGCTTAGTCTACAAGCGCTCGTTCGGCCAGTGCGGCTGATTGACTCTCATTTCTTCAATTGAACGTTTCCTCTCGACTCCCTGCTGCTCCCACTATTCTCGTAGGGGTCGATTTTGGGTTACCTAATTTTGATGCGGCTCTGGAAGAGCTCGGTCTTTTGGCGCAGACTGCGGGATTGACTCCTGTTGCGAGAGTTACGTGCAAGCGCAAAGCACCTGACGCTGCTTTATTCATAGGCTCTGGTAAGGCTGATGAGATTAAATTGTTGGCATCTCAAATTGGTGCCCAAGAGGTGCTTTTTGATCAGTCGTTGAGCCCTGGACAGCAGCGAAATTTGGAGCGCCATCTTGAGCTGCCTGTTAATGACCGAACTTTCTTGATTTTAGAAATTTTCGCACAACGTGCACGCAGCCATGAAGGTAAGTTACAAGTTGAATTGGCTCGCCTGCAGTACCTGAGCACGCGGTTGGTCAGACGGTGGTCACATCTTGAACGTCAACGCGGTGGTATCGGCACCCGCGGTGGACCTGGCGAAACCCAGATAGAGCTTGATCGGCGAATGATCAGTGAAAACATAAAGCGGACGAAAGAGCGACTTTCAAAAGTTAAGCGGCAGCGACAGACTCAAAGACGTCAGCGGGAGAGGCGGGAGTCTTTCAATATATCGCTGATCGGCTATACGAATGCCGGAAAATCCACATTGTTCAATGCTTTGGTCAAGGCACGTACCTATGCTGCAGATCAACTATTCGCTACGTTGGACACCACGACGCGGCAGCTCTATTTAGGTGAAATCGGCCGAACTGTATCGCTATCGGATACGGTTGGTTTTATTCGCGATTTACCCCACGGTCTTGTAGACGCTTTTCAGGCTACGCTGCAAGAGGCAATTGATGCTGATTTGCTAATACACGTGGTGGACGCTGCGAATCCAAATAGCCTTGAGCAAATAGAACAGGTACAGCGGGTACTCAAAGAAATCGGTGCAGCTGATATCCCACAGTTATTGGTCTTTAATAAGCTGGATGCTATAGATCGCGAGTTTCAACCCGTTCAGTTGGAAGACGAGTTTGAAATCGATGGTATCCAAACCCCGCGAATATTTGTAAGCGCGCTGGAGATGAACGCAATACCGTTGTTACGAAAACGTTTAGCTCAAATTGTTAATGAACGAACCGACAGTCCATCGGAATATCCTTATACCCCTGACATTCTTGGGGATGACGCTTCATTGGGCACAATCTGAAGTGAACGTTTGTGAGATAACTAAATGAAATTATTTGTGTGGATGAGCAACATAAATCCCTGGTTTCAAGGACTAAAAGGTGTTTTTAATTTGAATGATTCACGTTGGGGTCGCTCAGGCGATAACGCGAATGAATCTGGCAAGCCTGAAGGCGTGGCAGGTGAGTCAGAGCCTCACAAGCCCCCATCTGAAAAGCAGCCTAGCGGACGCAAGGGCGCTGGGGCATCTGGCCCTCCTGACTTGGACGAATTATGGCGGGACTTCAATCGCAAGCTTGGCGGACTATTTGGTGGCGGCCAATCTCCTAAAGGTGCCGGCAATGGTGGGTTTCAGCCGGATATGAAAAATGCTGGTTGGGGTATAGGAATAATTTTGGGCGTGCTGGTTTTGGTCTGGTTGGGGACGGGTTTTTTCATAGTCCAAGAGGGTCAGCAGGCGGTCATTACACAGTTTGGTAAATACAAGTCAACAGTGAACGCAGGATTCAATTGGCGATTGCCATACCCGGTTCAGCGTCATGAATTGGTGTTCGTAACTCAAATTCGTTCTGTCGACGTCGGAAGAGATGCTGTTCTCAAAGCAACTGGACTCAAAGAATCAGCCATGCTGACCGAGGATGAAAATATTTTGGACATCAAATTTGCAGTTCAATACCGACTGAGTGATGCGCGCGCATTCTTATTTGAGAGTAAAAATCCTACTGATGCGGTGGTGCAGGCCGCAGAAACTTCCGTTCGTGAAGTTCTGGGAAAAATGAAAATGGATGCTGCGTTGTCCGAAGAGCGCGATCAAATTGCACCGCGTGTGCGTGCACTGATGCAGAGTATTTTGGATCGTTACAAGGTCGGTGTAGAAATTGTTGCTATTAATTTGCAACAGGGAGGCGTAAGACCCCCGGAGCAAGTGCAGGCTTCGTTTGATGACGTATTGAAGGCTGGCCAAGAACGGGAGCGTGCTAAAAATGAGGCGCAGGCGTATGCCAATGATGTTATACCCAGGGCTGTGGGTTCTGCTTCTCGTTTGAAGGAAGAGGCGGATGCTTACAAGTCCCGCGTGGTGGCGCAGGCGCAGGGCGATGCCCAGCGTTTTCGTTCTATCTACAACGAATATCAAAAAGCCCCTCAAGTCACACGTGATCGCATGTACTTAGATGCCATGCAACAAATTTATGGCAACGTAACCAAGGTGCTGGTGGAATCACGTCAGGGTTCGAGTTTGCTGTATTTGCCATTAGAGAAAATCTTGCAATTAGGTGGCAACAGTAACGTTCCTGATTTAGCGCTACCTGCACCGTCTAGTGGTACGGTGCCAGTAGCACCTAGTCAAGGAGCACCGAATAATGACGCGCGTAGCCGTGATGCTGCGCGAACCCGTGAACGTGATTCACGCTAGGAGCGATTTATGAACCGTATTGGATTGATTTTCTCATCGCTCTTGATGCTAGCTGCATTGGCAAGCTCCACACTTTTTGTCGTTGATCAGCGCCAATTTGGCGTGGTTTACGCACTTGGGCAGATCAAGGATGTAATCACTGAGCCTGGGCTGAATTTCAAGTTGCCCCCTCCGTTTCAAAATGTCTCATACATCGACAAACGCTTGCTAACACTTGATAGTACCGACGCTGAGCCCATGCTCACCGCTGAAAAGCAGCGCGTGGTGATCGACTGGTATGTGCGCTGGCGTATTACCGAGCCGTCAGACTACATCCGTAATGTGGGCTTGAATGAAGGCGCAGGTGCAAGTCAGCTGAATCGCGTCGTCCGCAACGCGTTTCAAGAAGAAATTAACAAGCGCACAGTTAAAGAGTTACTTTCTTTGAAGCGGGAGGCTTTGATGGAAGACGTTAAAAAAGAGGTCTTGGACAAAGTGCGTGGCGCCAAGCCCTGGGGTGTTGATGTCGTTGATGTTCGCATTACTCGGGTGGACTATGTAGAGGCTATTACCGAATCGGTGTATCGGCGTATGGAGGCTGAGCGTAAGCGCGTTGCTAACGAATTGCGATCTACCGGTGGTGCTGAGGGCGAAAAAATTCGCGCCGATGCAGATCGCCAACGCGAAATAACAATTGCCAATGCTTACCGTGATGCACAGAAGATCAAGGGCGAAGGCGATGCCGAAGCTGCTCGCATTTACGCCGAGTCATTCGGAAAAGACCCTCAGTTTGCTCAGTTTTACCGTAGCTTGGAGGCCTACAAGGCCAGCTTTTCCAATAAAAGCGACGTGATGGTGTTGGACCCCGCATCGTCAGAGTTCTTCAAGGTCTTTCGCAATGGCGGTAATTTAGTGACCAACGGCAAGAAGTGAACTTTGGATAGCAACACACTTTGGCTGGCGTTGGCCCTCGTCTTGGTTATCGAAGGCCTTTTTCCTTTTGCATCACCTTCCGGCTGGCGCCGTGTATTCGCCCAATTGCTGCAATTGACCGATGGTCAAATTCGTTTCTTTGCTGGTGCGAGCATTTCTGTCGGCTTGTTAATGATTTGGTTGCTGGACCTTTGAAATCTTGGCCTGCAGCCCGGTAAAATCCGTGTTTTAACAGATACGCAAAAATTCATGTCCGCTTGGGTCCTGCCGGATCATATTGCCGATGTACTGCCTTTCGAGGCCCGTCACATCGAAGAAATACGTAGAGACCTTCTGGACATGGCACGCTGCTATGGCTACGAACTGGTCATGCCGCCGTTGCTTGAACACCTCGAGTCATTGCTCAGTGGGACTGGTGAAGCCTTAGACCTTCAAACCTTCAAACTGGTAGACCAAATTTCTGGACGAATGATGGGGTTGCGGGCCGATAGCACGCCACAAGTTGCCCGCATTGATGCTCATTTACTCAATCGCCAAGGGGTTACGCGACTCTGCTACTGTGGCCCCGTACTGCACACTCGTCCTGGTGCACCGCATGCGACGCGGGAGCCACTGCAGTTCGGCGCTGAAATTTACGGCCATAAAGGACTTGAGGCGGATCTTGAGGTTCTGACCCTGGCGTTAGACGCCCTCCAAGCTGCACAAGTACATGGTCTGAACGTAGACATGGCTGACGCCAGAATCGTCCATGCTTTGGTTAAGTCCGCTGAATTGAATGCCGAGCAGCAAGCGCTGGTGCAAGCCGCATTAGCTGCCAAAGATGCCAGCGAAATTAAAGACATCACACGCAACAGTCCTGCCGCGCCGTCCCTGGCCTTGCAGCAATTGACGCAGCTGTATGGCGATGTGAAGGTACTGGCGCAAGCTCGGCAGGCCCTACCCGATTTATCGGGTATCGGCGATGCACTGACGCACTTGGAATGGCTCGCCAGTCACATTGAAGGCCCCCAGGTCACTTTTGATTTGGCTGATTTGCGTGGTTATGCCTATTACAGCGGTGCACAGTTTTCACTGTATGCCCCGGGTGCCGCCGATGCCGTGGCTCGGGGTGGGCGCTATGACGAAGTGGGCTCCATTTTTGGACGCAAACGTCCAGCGGTCGGCTTTAGTCTGGATATCAAGGCACTGTCGTCTGTGGCTGCCGCCCGACCTTTGCGCGCGGCCATTCGTGCCCCTTGGGGTGAGGCAGCAGAGTTGCGTGCAGCGATTGCTGCCCTGCGCCGCCAGGGTGAAACAGTGGTGTGCGTCTTGCCGGGTCACGAAAATGAAGTGAATGAGTTTTTGTATGACCGAGAGCTGTTGCAAGCTGCGGGTCAATGGATCGTGAAATCAATTTAATTTTTAGCCAAATGAATACAACCAAAGGTAGAAATGTAGTGGTCGTGGGTACCCAGTGGGGCGACGAAGGCAAGGGCAAGCTGGTCGATTGGCTCACTGAGAGCGCGCAGGGCGTAGTTCGCTTTCAAGGTGGTCATAACGCGGGGCACACCTTGGTTATCAATGGCGTGAAGACGGCTTTGCATCTGATTCCCAGCGGCATCATGCGTCCGGGTGTTAAGTGCTATATCGGCAACGGCGTGGTGTTGTCTGCCGCCAAGCTGTTCGAAGAGATTGAGGGCTTGGAGAAAGTCGGCGTTGAGCTGCGCTCGCGCTTGCGCATCAGCGAAGCCTGCCCCTTGATTTTGCCTTTCCACGCGGCGTTGGACGTCGCCCGTGAAGCCGCGCGAGAGAAGGGCGGTAACGCCAAGATTGGCACCACGGGCCGTGGTATTGGCCCCGCCTATGAAGACAAAATTGCGCGTCGCGCCTTGCGTGTGCAAGACTTGAAATATCCCGAGCGTTTTGCCACCAAATTGCGTGAGCTGCTGGACTTGCACAATCATGTTCTCACCAGCTATTTGGGTTCTGCCGCATTTGACTTCGGTCCAACCCTTGCACCCTACATGGCTGACGGTAAAGTGCTGTTTGAGCCCGTGTACGCTGAGGCCATGCGCCACGCAGAGTTGCTCAAGCCTATGATGGCCGATGTGTCACGTGAGTTGAATGAAGCGCATCTGCACGGTGCCAATTTGTTGTTTGAAGGCGCCCAAGGCACCTTGCTCGATGTGGATCACGGTACCTACCCCTTCGTTACCTCCAGCAACTGCGTAGCTGGCAATGCGGCTGCCGGTTCGGGCGTGGGCCCAGGGATGCTGCATTACATCTTGGGTATTACCAAAGCCTATTGCACCCGCGTGGGCGGTGGTCCGTTCCCCACCGAGCTAGATTGGGAAGTGGAGGGCACACCCGGTTACCACATGAGCACTGTGGGCGCTGAGAAGGGTGTGACAACCGGGCGATCTCGCCGTTGTGGTTGGTTTGATGCGGCTTTGCTCAAGCGGTCCGCCCAGGTCAATGGTTTGTCGGGCCTGTGTGTTACCAAGCTGGACGTGCTGGATGGTCTGAAAGAGTTAATGTTGTGCACCGGCTACGAGATGAACGGCGAAACCATCGACATTTTGCCAATGGGTGCCGACGACATTGCTTTGTGCAAGCCTATTTACGAAGTCATGGAAGGCTGGAGCGACAGCACGGTGGGTGTGACCCAATATGACAAGCTGCCAGTGGCTGCGCGCTTGTATTTGCAACGTATTGAGCAGGTCACCGGTGTGCCGATTCACATGGTGTCCACTAGCCCGGACCGCGACCACACCATCATGATGCGCCACCCTTACCTGGCCGAATAATTGAGATCAAATTGGCATCTAGCCCCCGTCCGTAAAGCGTAAGCAGCTATCTATTTAGGAGCAAAACCATGTTAACAGAAGACGGCAAGCATCTCTACGTCAGTTACGACGAGTACCATAATCTGATTGAAAAATTGGCAATCAAGATTTTTCAGTCCGGTTGGGAGTTCGATACCATTTTGTGTTTAGCCCGTGGTGGCATGCGCCCTGGGGATATTCTGTCGCGCGTATTTGACAAGCCGCTGGCCATTATGTCGACCAGCTCTTACCGAGCTGAAGCCGGGACACAGCAGGGCAACCTGGACATTGCTCGCTTTATCACCACACCCAAAGGCGAAATTGCTGGCAAGGTGCTGCTGGTGGACGATTTGGCTGATTCCGGGCACACGCTTAACGCGGTGATTGGGCAGCTCAAGAATAACTATAAGCCCATCACCGAATTGCGTAGTGCAGTGATCTGGACCAAGGCAGTGTCGACTTTTACGCCTGACTACCAAGTGGAATTTTTACCCACCAATCCCTGGATTCACCAGCCGTTTGAAGGCTACGACGCACTGCGTCCGCAGCAGCTGATTCAGAAGTGGAGCGTATAGCGCACGAGGCAGAATATGGCCCATCCCACCACTGCGCTGATTCACCACGCTTACGTTCCACCCGAGGGCTTTGAGGCCCCGCAGCCCGGTGTGTTTAAAGCCTCCACCGTGTTCTTCCCCAGTGTGGCCGCCATGCGCAGCCGCGAATGGAAAGACAAGTCGGCCTATACCTACGGCCTGCACGGCACGCCCACTTCGTATCTCCTAGAAGAGCGGCTGTGTGCACTTGAGGGCGGGCAGCAATGCTTGCTGGTACCCAGTGGACTGGCCGCGCTGGGTTTGGTGGCGCTCTCGCTGCTCAAAAGCGGTGACGAAGTACTGATTCCCGACAATGCTTATGGCCCCAACAAGGCCATTGCTGAAGGGGAACTCAAAGACTGGGGTATCACGCATCAATATTACGACCCCATGGACCCGCAGGATCTGGAGGCGCAAATTTCCAGTCGCACCAAGCTGGTTTGGCTAGAGGCGGCTGGTTCTGTCACGCTGGAGTTTCCTGACCTTGTAGAGCTGGTGCGCATTTGTCAGCGCCGCAAGGTTCTTAATGCTTTGGACAATACCTGGGGTGCTGGGTTGGCCTTTGCACCGTTTGATTTGGTGCCCGGCAGTGCCGTACAGGTGGGCGTGGATATTTCTGCCCATGCGTTGACTAAGTATCCCAGCGGAGGCGGTGATGTACTCATGGGCAGCGTGATTACGCGTAACGTCGCACTGCACACCAAACTCAAGCTCACCCATATGCGCTTTGGCATCGGGGTAGGTATGAATGATGTTGAAAGCGTTTTGCGCTCTTTGCCTACGATGGCGCTGCGCTACCGTGCTCACGATGATGCTACCCGCGCACTGGCTGCGTGGGCACAAACCCAACCTGAGTTTGTGCAGGTGTTGCACCCTGCATTGGAAGATTCGCCTGGCCATGCCCATTGGAAGGCGCTGTGTTTGTGTGGACCTCAGGACGGCGGTGCAGCGGGCTTATTTAGCGTGATGTTGGATGCCCGATTCACTCAAGCACAGACCGATACCTTTTGCAATGCACTCAAGCTATTTCGTTTGGGCTACAGCTGGGGTGGGCCCGTCAGTTTGGTTGTTCCTTATGACTTGGCCGCTATGCGCACTTCATGGCCAGCCTATTTGCAGCCAGGTACCTTGGTGCGATTTTCTGTGGGCTTAGAAGCTGTGGCAGATTTGCAGGCTGACATTTCCCAGTCACTGCGGGTACTACGGTAGCCTTCAGAATCCATCGTTTCGCGTTGGCACTGGTGTTTCCCAGTGGTTGACAACACTTGGGTCATAGTTTTGTGGGGTTGGCATGCCTATAGTGATTCTGTAGCGTGGCCGCAAGATGTTACAGTCACACGAACTAATGAAAGCATACTTTGGCAACACCCAACTACGGTTACGAAAAGCGTCAGAAAGAACTGGCTAAAAAGAAGAAAAAAGAAGAAAAGCTCAAAAACAAGGCTGATCGCAAACCCGACGACGGTTTGGATGAAACTCCCAACGATGCAGCCGAAGCTGCAGCCGGCATCGCCCCGCCAGCTGCACCAGAGGCGGAGTAATCCATGCCAATGGGCTTTAGTTGTCACAACCCAGCGGTTTAAACCAAGGTCTTTGCCAGTGCTTGCAGGGCAGTGAATCCGTGGTTCGCTGGAGTGATGTTCAAGGCTTGCGCGAACTTCACAAAATTACGTTCCATTGACTGCAGATAGACCGGGTCATA
>JBJOLD010000296.1:0-3169 GCA_046045765.1 Pseudomonadota bacterium
GCGTCCAGATGGCGAGTTGGTTGGCATTGAAGGCGCGGCGGGTCCACAAGGCGCTGCTGCGCGGTGCGTTGCCAGTATCGGAAGTTGCAGCCTGCCCCAGTACCTCCACTTGCAGCGGCACCAGTTTTTGCCCGCGCAGTTGTCCGCGCGCGGACTTGGCCGTGTCGGCCTCTAGTGTGCCGCGGCGGGTTTTGCCCTCAAGGTCTAGGGCTTCGTAGGAATAGGCGGGCATATCGGCGTGGCGTCAATCAGTCGCGCACCACGCGCATCAGTTCTTCCCGGCTGGTGACTCCGCTGGTCACCAGATGCTCCCCATCGTCGCGCATCAGCACCATGCCGTTGTGCAAGGCGGCAGCGCGGATGTCGGCCTCGGGGGCGCGCTGGTGAATCTGCTGGGCAATGGCCCCATCCACCACCAGCAACTCATACACGCCCGTGCGGCCTTGGTAGCCGGTGTGGCCGCAGTGTTCGCAGCCTTTGCCGGCGCACGACTTGCATGTCTTGCGCACCAAGCGTTGCGCCAGCACGCCGCGCAGGCTGGAACTCAATAGAAACGGCTCCACCCCCATATCGCTCAACCGCGTTACTGCACTGGCTGCATCGTTGGTGTGCAAGGTGGCCAACACCAAGTGCCCGGTCAGCGAGGCTTGAATGGCAATTTGCGCGGTCTCAAAGTCGCGTATTTCGCCAATCATGATCACGTCGGGGTCTTGCCGCAATATGGCGCGCAGGGCTTTGGCAAAGGTCAGATCAATCTTGGGGTTGACCTGCGTTTGGCCCACACCGGGTAGTTCGTATTCAATCGGGTCTTCCACCGTCATGATGTTCTGGCGCGCAGCGTCCAGCCGCCCCAGCGATGCGTACAGCGTGGTGGTTTTGCCCGAGCCTGTGGGGCCGGTTACCAAAATAATGCCGTGGGGCTGGGTAATGAGCCCGGCAAATTGGCGCAGCACATCGCCACGCATGCCCACGGCTTCCAGGCTGAGCTGATCTTGGCTCTTGTCCAGCAAACGCAGCACGGCGCGTTCACCATGCGCGCTGGGCAGGGTGCTGACGCGCACGTCCACCGCGCGGGTGCCTATGCGCAGGCTAATACGCCCGTCCTGCGGCAGGCGTTTCTCGGAAATATCCAAATCCGCCATGATTTTCAGGCGCGAGATCAGCGCCGCGTGCAACGCCCGGTGCGCCTGCACAATCTCGCGCAGCGTGCCGTCCACCCGAAAGCGCACGCTGCTGTTGCGCTCATAGGGTTCGATGTGAATGTCGCTAGCTCCATCGCGTGCGGCTTGTGTGAGCAGCGCGTTGAGCATGCGGATGATGGGCGCGTCGTCCGCCGTTTCCAGCAGGTCTTCTACTGCAGGCAGCTCTTGCATCATGCGGCTGAAGTCGGCCTCACCCTGCACCTCGTTCATCACCGTGGCCGCACTGGATTCGCCCTGTGCATAGGCCGCGCTAATGCGCTGGGTCAGCACCGGCAATTCCAGTGCTTGCACGCTGTGCGGCGCGTATTTGCGCATCACTTCGCCCACTGCCGATGGCTGCGTGTGTGCATGTACCCACAGCGTCAGATTGCCTGCTTGCTCTTGCAGCAACAGCTGCTGCGTGCGGGCAAAGGCGTAGGGCAGGGGATAGCTCATTTTGCAGGCAGGGCGGGCAACTCAGCCGCTTCGTTGATCGGCAAAGCACTGCTGGGCAAGGGCTGCGCGTCACGCTGCGCACCGCGCATTTGTTCGTAGCGGTCGGTAGACAGGCGCTCGGTGGACGCAGCATCGCGCACCACAACGGGCCGCAAAAATACCATCAAATTGGTCTTTTTACGGCCGCGCGCTTCGCTTTTGAACAGGTTGCCGAAGAAAGGTATGTCGGCCAGGCCGGGCACCTTTTCCTGATTGCCTGAATACTCGTCTTGCAGCAACCCACCTAGCACCACGATAGAGCCGTCTTCTACCAGCACGTTGGATTCAATCGTGCGCTTGTTGGTGGTGGGGCCGTTGGTCGCGTTGGCGGTAGAGGCCAGCACGCTGGACACCTCCTGAAAGATGGCCAGCTTTACTGTGCCGTTTTCGCTGATTTGCGGACGCACTTTGAGGGTCAGGCCGACGTCTTTGCGCTCGATGGTTTGGAACGGGTTGACCGAGCCGTTGTTGCCGCCTGCGTTGGTAAATTGGCCGGTCACAAACGGTACGTTTTGGCCTATCACAATCTTGGCCTCTTCGTTGTCCAGCGTGAGTAAGTTGGGAGTGGACAGCACGTTACCGCTACCGCTTTCTTCCAGAAAGCGCGCCAAAAACCCCAGCACATACACGCCGTTGGTTTGGTTGGCTGCGCCAATGTTCGCACCGCGCCCTGGTGAGACTGTGCCTGATGCACCCTGGGTGGCCAGGTTGATGATGTTTTTTCCTGCTGCGCCAAAGTTGGTTCCCAACAGGCCAATGGTGCTGTCGCCAGCTTTGCCCAGCGAGCCCTGCCACTGCACGCCAAATTCTGCGGCCTTGTCGGCGCTGACCTCGGCAATCAGGCTCTCCACAAACACCTGGGCGCGGCGGGCGTCCAGCTTGTCGATCACAGCGCGAATCTGTCGGTACTGTGGCTCGCTGGCCGTAATGATGAGCGAGTTGGTGGTGGGGTCGGCCTGAATTTGTCCGCCTGTGCTGGGCTGGTTGGCAGCACCAGCAGCAGCTCCGGAGGTGTTAGATGCTGGGGCGGCAGTACTGACGGCCCGTGCATCAGCACTGATGGCGGCGCGCAATGTGGCGGCCAGTTGGGTGGCACTGGCGTTTTTCAGATACACCACATAGATATTGCCCGCAGCGCCATTGCTGCCCTCGCCAGTGGGTTGGTCCAGCTTGGCAATCAGGTTTTTGGCCACGCTCAAGCGCGCCTGGTTGGCCGCGCGCAAGATCAGCGCGTTGGAGCGTGGTTCAGCCACGATGGTGGTCTTGAAGCTGGCGTCCCCCGCGCCGCCCGCTGCAGTGCCGCCAGTGTTGGTGCTGTCCAGCAGGCGCAGCACGGTGGGTGCCAGATCGGTGGCGCTGGCGTGTTTGAGGGGAATCACTTCCAGGTCGGTGGCATTGGGCACGTCCAGCGCAGCCACGATGCGGCTCAGGCGCTTGAGGTTGTCCGCGTAGTCGGTAATCACCAGCGCGTTGTTGCCGGGGTTCACGTTAAT
>JBJOLD010000305.1:0-7668 GCA_046045765.1 Pseudomonadota bacterium
TTGTTGGTGCCAATCAGGCCCTTGGCCAGCTTGTTGAAAACGTAATAGTCTTCGGTCAGCAATTGGCCACTCACGTAAAAGCCCACAGCATCCGGCCCGTGGTCGCGAATCACCTGTGCAAACTTGTCTGCTGCCCCGGTCAGCGCTGCTTCCCAGCCCACGGCCTGCGTGGTACCACCGCGCTGCAGGCGCTGCAGGGGTTGCAGCAAGCGACTCTGCAGGGTGACCTCTTGGGTGGCGGTGAGGTGCAGCGTGCTGCCTTTTGAGCACAGCCGCCCGAAGTTGGCCGGGTGGTCCGGGTCGCCACGGACCCCGGTGATTTGCTGGCCCTCAGATTGAATGATGACGCCGCAGCCCACACCGCAGTAGGGGCAGGTAGAGCGAGTTTCTTTCATGCTGCTGCGCTGCGGCGGGCAGGGCCTGCAATCGGGCGCACCAGGTCAGTGGCGTGGTTCAGTAGCTCGGCGTTCCTCAGGAATACTTGCCCGTTGTCCAACTTGACGCTGAACTTGGGGGTGCAGCCTTCATCGGGTGCGCTGGCTTGGCCGTCGCACAGGCCAATGGTCCAGTTGTGCAAGGGGCAGGCCACGCTAGTGCCAAACACAATGCCTTGGCTTAAGGGGCCGCCTTTATGGGGGCAACGGTCTAGCAGGGCGAACACTTCGTCTTGGCTGTTGCGAAACACAGCCACGTCCAGCCCACTCGCGCGCTCTACGCGGCGCGAGCCCAGGACGGGGATGTCTTCCAATGTGCAGATCAGGGTCCATTCGGTCATATCGGTCTTTCGAGTTGCTATTTTTATGCAGTGCTTAAGTTCTTACTGCAGCGTACAGCCCGGTGACTCGGTCCATGACCGAGAGCAGGTTTTCACTGGCTACAAACACCTCTGTCATGGACTTGGAGCTCTGGGCACCCGTTTCCAGCCGCTGCAGTGCGGCATCAAAAAACACCCACTGCCCGTCGGCCAATGTCAGCTCTTCTTTAATACGGGGTGTAGCCTCTGGTGCATTGCGTAATACGTCCATGGCACTGCTAAATTCGGTACGTGCTTTGGCTATTTCCGCAACTGCAAACTTGGCTTCCACTGGCAGCGCATTGGCCAGATAAAACTTGGCCATGCGTTGGCTGAGCATGCGCTGGCGCCCAGCAATGTTGACCAGCTTGCCCACGGGCTTGGCCTGTGCGGACTCAAATTGCACGGTGCCTTGGTGCGCCAGTGCCAGCACTTTGGCATCGAGTTGCAAGAGTGAGGATGCAGCCTCACGAGAAGGTGCTTTCCCCACCAGTGCGGTTTTGTATTCTTGCCACGCTGCTTCTAGAGCACTGTAGGTTGACACAAGGCCAGGATTGGGCGCAAAGGCCTTGAGCTCGACCAATTGGCGGTCGAACAGTGCCATGGATTTATCCAACACTATTTGCGCGCTATTTTTTTCGACGCCTTGCAACAGTGCCAGCCACGCTTTCCCCATGCGCTGGCTCAGCATGCGTTGGCGTCCGGCTTTATTGATGGCATCGCTCAGGTCTATTACTTGCGCTTGCGCTGCAGGTAGTACCAAGCCCAGAGCGCCTGCTGCGGCCAGTGTGATTGCGGTTCTGCGTTGCATACATTTGTTCCCAGGTTTGTGCTTAAGCTTTCACGGTTTCGAACTGGCGCGTGTCCACTTGCGCGTCCTTGAAGTCAAACCAAGGATCTGGCTCACCGTCCAACGCAAACTGCAGGTTTTCCCACAGGGCTTTGCGGCCCTCGTGGTCTTCCAAAATGCGCTTTTTGACGTAGTCCAGGCCCACACGGTTCACGTAATGCACCGTGCGCTCCAGGTACCAGCCTTCTTGGCGGTACAGCTCGCAAAACGCGCCGGTGTACTCCAGCACTTCGGCAGCGGTTTTGACCTTCACCAAAAAGTGCGCTACCTCGGTTTTGATGCCGCCGTTGCCAGCCACATACATTTCCCAGCCGCTGTCCACACCGATGATGCCCACGTCTTTGATACCAGCTTCAGCGCAGTTGCGCGGGCAACCGCTGACGGCAAACTTGACTTTATGCGGGGCGTACATGCGCCACATGGCGCGCTCAAGGTCTTTGCCCATTTGCGTGCTGTCTTGCGTGCCCATGCGGCACCACTCGGAGCCCACACACGTCTTCACCGTGCGCAGGGCTTTGGCATAAGCGTGACCGCTGGGCATGCCTATGTCTTTCCAGATGCCCACCAGGTCTTCTTTTTTGACACCCAGCAAGTCGATGCGCTGGCCGCCCGTCACTTTGATGGTGGGTACTTTGTACTTGTCGGCAGCGTCGGCAATGCGGCGCAGCTCGTCGGCCGTGGTCTCGCCACCCCACATGCGGGGGATGACCGAGTAGGTGCCGTCTTTTTGGATGTTGGCGTGGCTGCGCTCGTTAATGAAGCGGCTTTGTGGATCGTCTTTGGCCTCTTTGGGCCAGCTGCTGATCAGGTAGTAGTTGAGCGCCGGGCGGCATGATGCGCAGCCGTTGGGCGTGTGCCAGCCCATGCCTTGTTGCACTTGGGCAATGGTCAGGTATTTGTTGGCCACGATGGCTTCGCGCACGGCTTGGTGGCCGTGGTCGGTGCAGCCGCACATGGCTTTGGTCTTGGGGGTGGCGCTGTAGTCGCCGCCTGCGGTGAACATGATGATTTGTTCCACCAAGCCGGTGCACGAGCCGCACGAAGCGCTGGCCTTGGTGTGCTTGCGCACTTCGTCCAGCGTGAAGAGGCCCTTGTCGCGAATGGCCTTGCAAATGGTGCCTTTGTTGACACCGTTGCAGCCGCACACTTCGGCCTCGTCGGGCATGCTGGCAGCCTTGCTGTGGCCTTCGTGGCCCACGTCGCCAATATTGCTTTCGCCAAACATCAGCTTGTCACGAATATCGGCAACGCTACGGCCATCGCGCAGCAGCTTGAAGTACCAGCTGCCGTCCACGGTGTCGCCGTACATGCAGGCGCCCACTAGTTTGTCGTCTTTGATCACCAGCTTTTTGTACACGCCACCAAACGGGTCGCTCATCACAATTTCTTCGCAGCCTTCGCCGCCAATAAAGTTGCCAGCGCTGAACAAATCAATGCCTGTCACCTTGAGTTTGGTAGAGGTGAGTGAGCCCGTATACCGGCCAATGCCGTACATAGCCAGGTGGTTGGCAGCCACTTTGGCCTGCTCAAACAACGGCGCTACCAGGCCATAGGCAATACCGCGGTGGGCCGCACATTCGCCCACGCTGTAAATGCGGGCGTCGGTCACGGTTTGCATGGTGTCTGTGACCACAATGCCTTTGTCCACATGCAGCCGCATAGTCTGGGCCAGCTCGGTGTTGGGGCGAATGCCCACTGCCATCACCACCAAATCAGCCAGGACCTCGGTGCCATCTTTGAACTTGATGCTTTTCACGCGGCCACCCTTGCCCTCGAGCTCGCTGCCCACCAGTTCTTGGGTTTGCGCACCCATCAAAAATTGCAGGCCACGTTCTTCCAGGGACTTTTGCAGCAAGCCACCGGCCACCACGTCAAGCTGGCGCTCCATCAGCGTGGGCATGACGTGCACCACGCTGACCGTCATGCCGCGCAGCATCAACCCGTTGGCCGCTTCCAGGCCCAACAAACCGCCGCCAATCACCACAGCGTGCCTGTACTTGGTGGCCGCGTCGATCATGGCGTTGGTGTCGGCAATGTCACGGTATGCAATTACGCCTTCCAGGTCTTTACCGGGAATGGGCAAGATGAAAGGGTTGGAGCCGGTGCATAGCAGCAGGCGGTCGTATTCGGCTTCTATTACGCTGCCGTCAGCGGCTACGGCGCGCACCATGCGCTTGACGCGGTCTACTTCGGTGACTTTTTTTCCAGCGTGCAGGGTGATGTTGTTTTCGGCGTACCACTCAAATGAGTTGAGCACGATCTCATCCAGCGTTTGCTCACCCGCAAGCACTGGCGAGAGAAGAATGCGGTTGTAGTTGGGGTGCGGCTCTGCACCAAACACGGTGATGTCGTAGTGCTCAGGGGCGATCTTTATCAGCTCTTCGAGAGTGCGCACACCGGCCATGCCGTTGCCAATCATTACCAGTTTCGATTTTTTCATAGGGAGCACTCCAAAGGTCGAGAAGAATTCAACGGCCACGGCCCATGCCGCAGTTAAAAATAGGGGGTAAACGAACTCCGCACCTTAAAAAAGGCGCACCAGCAAGCACTGGCGTTGGACAAACTGCGAATGCGCGACGTCGTTGTGCACATAACCTGCAGGGTTGTCATCTCGTTAGGGCGCGTCGTTGCGCCTGTCTACGGTTATGCAAGAGCTGTGCCATATGATCGCCACGTTGCCACCCCTGGTTCTTCTTGCGATTCCCCCACGTTTATGACTACTGCCCTTCTGTGTAGCACCCGTTTTATGAGCGCGCCCACGCTGGGTGCTGACTTGCTGGCGGCGGGCATAGCTGTCATAGCTACCGTGGACGATGGCAGCAAATTGGTGCAAGGCGTGGTGCGCCATGCACCAGATGTGGTGATTTGCGACATGCCCCAGCCCAGTAGCGCATGGTTTCAAACTCTGCAGACGATGGAGCACACCATGCCGTGCCCCTTGGTGGTGTTTACCCAAGACACCGATGCCAGCCATATCGCTCAGGCTGCCGAGTGCGGGGTGCACGTGTATGTGGTGAATGGTTACGGCGCTAACCGGTTGCGCCCGCTGATTCACCTCGCGCTAGCCCGATTCAAAGTCGCCCAAGCGCAGCGCCAAGCTTTTGAGGACGTTAGCACCCGTTTTGAAGAGCGCAAAGCGGTGGACCGCGCCAAAGGCATTTTGATGCGCACGCAAAGCCTGTCCGACGACGACGCCTTTCGTATCCTGCGCTCTGCCGCCATGCGCAGCAATCAGCGCATGGGTCAGCTCTCGCAGCACATCATTCAGTCGGCCCAGATGGCCGAAGGCGTTAACCGGGCTGGGCAGCTGCGCATGTTGTCGCAGCGCCTTGTCAAACTGCACCTGTTGCAAATGACTGGAGTGCAGACTGCCCACCACACCACGCTGCTACAAGAGTCGGTGCAATGGGTGGATACCAACTTTGCGCTGTTGTTTAAGAGCCTGTCTCAGCCCACCTATGGCGACTTGCTAGAGCAAGTAGCGCAGACGTGGCAGCGGCTAAAAAGCGCGCTGGAGAAAGGCGGCGTTGCGGCGGTAGACCAAGAGGCCGAGGCGCTGTTGCTGGGCGCCGAGCGCCTGACCACCAGCCTGGAGGGCTCAGGCGCAGCCGCCCCGTTGCGCGTGCTGAACCTGGCTGGCCGCCAGCGCATGCTGTCACAGCGCTTTTGCAAATGCGCGTTGCTGGTCATAGCTGGCCAGTCAGAGCAGACCGGACAGGGGGTGCCCGTAGCGCAAGCTCAAACTAGCATGCAAGCCGCCCAGCAAGAGTTTGAAGCGGCACTCACCTACCTTAACGGACTCCCACTGAGCACGCCCGCCATTTACGACACATTGGGCGCTGCGGGCGTGGCTTGGCTGCAAGTGGTGGCCGCTGCCAAAGAGGCGCAGCGTCTGGACGCAATTGAGGCGCTGGAGACACTGGCCAATGGCAGTGAAACTCTGTTGCGTCTGTTTGACCAACTCTCTGCCCATTACGAGCGCAGCATGCAGCTGCTGGTGGGTTAGGGCTTGAACCCAGAAGTTGTCAGCACGTCTTTGGTGCAACCGTTCACCATACACGGCACCGAAATTGCTTAAGTTGGTGCATGGCTTTTGAAATAGACATTGGTTTCGCTTCGCTGGCCGGGCGCAAACCTCTTAATGAAGACTTTTGCGCCGCCATGCTCCCCACTAAGGGACAAGAGGAACGGGGCTCCATCGTGGCAATCGCTGACGGTGTGAGCACCGGTGGCATGGGCAAAGAGGCTGCCCAAACTACGGTTACCAGTTTGGTGCGTGATTACTTTGGTACCCCCGAGACATGGGACACCACTGTCGCCCTTGACCGCATTATTGGCGCCCAGAACGCTTGGCTGTGCGGCATTAACCGCCGCCGTGAACCTGCGTTGGGCCTGACCACCCTGACCGCGCTAGTGCTGCGCGGCCAGTCGTACACATTAGCGCATGTGGGTGACACCCGCTGCTACTTGGTGCGTGACGGCAAAGCCATTCAGCTCACACAAGACCATGTGGTCAATCACCCCGACTTTAAGCACCAGCTGCTGCGCTCGGTGGGTGCACAAGACCATTTGGTAGTGGACTACTTGCAAGGCGACCTGCTGGTGGGCGACGTGTTTATGCTGCTTAGCGACGGCGTACATGGCGAAGTACCAGAGCGCCAGTTGGCCCACTACGCCGCTATGCCCGATGCGCGCGAAGCCAGCCAAAAGCTGGTCGAGCAGGCCTTGGCCAAGGGGAGCAACGACAACGTGACCGCCATGGTGGTGCGCGTGCACGGCCTGCTAGAGGCCACGCTGGCTGACGCTAATCGCATGGCTGACTCCCTACCCATACCGCAACGCCTGAAAGTAGGCGACACGCTAGATGGCTTTACTGTTACTGCCCCGATTGCCGATAACGGTATTAATGTGCTGTACCAAGTGCGTGATCCGGCAACTAAGGCGCTGTACGCCCTTAAAACGCTCAATATTGCCCGCGCCCACGACCCCGAAGAACGCGCCATGCTGGCCCACGAATCCTGGTTGGCCGCGCGCATGCAGTCGTCTCGCGCAGGTGAGTACCTGGTAGCAGTGCATGACCAGTTACCCACTGGCCAAGAGCGCTCAGCGTTTTATGTGCTTTACGACTGGCATGGTGGCGAAACCCTGCAACAGCTGATGGATAAGCAAACCCGCCTAGCCCCCGCGTTGGCGCTGGGCTACGCCATGCAGGCGCTCAAAGCCCTGGGGCTGATGCATCGCCAAGGCGTGGTGCACCGCGACATCAAACCCGCTAATCTGCATCTGGGCGAGGACGGCCTGTTGCGCGTGCTTGATTTGGGTGTGGCCCTGAGCGGGCGAGAGAGCGAGGCCATGCGTGCCCTTCACGCAGGCACCCCCAGCTATGTGAACCCCGAGCAGTGGGGCTTTAACATGAAGTCCTCGGGTAATGGCAGCACTGGCAGTGCCAGCAAGGTCGATTCTGAAAACGCCACCCAAGAGCTTCCCAACGCCCAAAGCGACCTGTTTGCCATTGGCGTTACGTTGTATCAGCTGCTGACCGGCAAGTTGCCCTATGGTGACGTGCTGCCCTATCAAGTGGGCCGCTATTACCGCGACCCTACGCCGCCCAGCCGCCACAACCCAGAGGTGTCCATGTGGCTGGACCACGTGCTGCGCAAAGCCGTGGCGCGGGATAAGCGCCAGCGCTTCGAGACCGCCGAAGAGTTCTTGCTGGCGCTGGAGCGCGGGGCCAGTCGCCCGCTCAACGCCCCGCAAGGCACCCCCATGTTGCAGCGCGACCCCACCAGCGTTTGGAAGCTGACCGCTGGGATATTGGCGCTGATCAACCTGCTGTTGGTGTATTGGCTGCTTTTTTTACCTAAATAGGCTGCTAGCGCCTGTGGAATATGCGTATGCTGCTATTGTTTTAATTGCAAAGTGCTTACGCCGTACGTGCCCGCCCACCTTTTTCGGCCCAGGTGCGGGTCCAGCGCAGTTGCATCTTGCGCATGACGGCGAGCATCAGCAGTGAGAACACTGCCAT
>JBJOLD010000354.1:0-4144 GCA_046045765.1 Pseudomonadota bacterium
CTCGGGCGTCTCATCAAAACCGGTCTCGCTCATGGGGTTGGGCAGGCCTGCGTTGGGGTAGCAACTGATGAAAGTGTCGCCCGCCACCCGTGCCAGCTCTTGGATGTAGGGACGCATCAGCGCCGCGCCCAGCGCGCAGTTCAGGCCCACGGCCAGCGGCTGCGCGTGGCGAACGCTGTGCCAGAAGGCGGTGACGGTCTGGCCCGAGAGGATGCGGCCTGACGCGTCAGTCACCGTGCCGCTGATGATGAGCGGCAGGCGTTGGCCCGAGGCTTCAAAAAATTCATCAATCGCAAACAGCGCCGCCTTGGCGTTGAGGGTGTCAAAAATGGTTTCCACCAACAGCACGTCGGCGCCGCCTGCCACCAGTGCTTCCACTTGCTCCAGGTAAGCGGCACGCAGGGCCTCGAACGTGACGTTGCGCGCGCCCGGGTCGTTCACGTCGGGGCTGATGCTGGCAGTTTTGGGCGTGGGGCCGAGTGCGCCGCAGACAAAACGGGGCTTGTCAGGCGTGCTGTATTTGTCGCAGGCGGCGCGAGCTAGTCTTGCAGAGGCCAGGTTCATCTCAATTGCCAAATCGGCCATGTCGTAGTCAGCCTGGGCCACGGTGGTAGCGCCAAAGGTGTTGGTCTCGATCAGGTCGGCTCCGGCGGCCAAATAGCGCTCATGGATGTCGCTGATCACGTCCGGGCGGGTCAAACTCAGCAGCTCGTTGTTGCCTTTGACGTCTTTGTGAAAAGACTTGAAGCGTTCGCCCTGGCTACCGGGGCCGGTGTAGCCTTCGCCCCGATACTGCGCCTCGCCCAGCTTGAAGCGCTGAATCATCGTGCCCATAGCACCGTCCAGAATGGCAATGCGGGTATCCAAAATGCCTGGAAGTGCTTGGCCGCGGGTGTAACGGCTATGGGGACCGGAAACGGGGACGGAAGGAGAAACGGACGTCATGGAAGCGGCTCACTTTTGAGGTTCAACTTTTGGGGTTCAACAAGTGAGCGCGGTTGAAGTCCCCAAGCCTGACCGTGTTTGCCGCTTGGCAAACCCCGGCTGCAGCGCCCCTTGGGTATGCGTGATTTTAGTTCACAACCACGTAAGCGCAGCATCCACCTCCTCCAAGACGCTTTTTTTGACTAAGGCAAATGGGCACTTGCGCGAACCACCGACAATAGCAAACTCACCCAGCGCTGCCAGCCCATCCGCACAGCAGCAGTTTTAATGCCAAATAGGCCTCTAGCCCCTGTGGGATATGCGTAAGCAGCTCCTCTTTTGATAGCGTTTTTAGTGCCTCACCATAAGATTCTTCACGACGTTTTTGGCTATGCGCAGTTCCGCGGGCCGCAGCAGGCCATCGTGGAACACGTTATTGCCGGGGGCGACGCGCTGGTACTCATGCCCACGGGCGGGGGCAAAAGCCTGTGTTACCAGGTGCCCGCCATCGCCCGCCAGCAAGCCGGCCTGGGTGCTACGCTGGTCATTTCACCGCTGATTGCGCTGATGCACGACCAGGTGGGCGCGCTGCACGAGGCGGGCGTGAGCGCCGCTTTTTTAAACTCCACCCTGAGCAGCGACGAGGCCTACCAAATTGAGCAGCAACTGCTGCGCGGCGACATCACGCTGCTGTACGCAGCCCCCGAGCGGGTGACCAATGCGCGCTTTTTGGCACTGCTGGATTCGCTATTTGAGCGCGGCAAGCTCAGTTTGTTTGCGATTGACGAGGCGCACTGCGTGAGTCAGTGGGGCCACGACTTTAGACCCGACTACCGCAACCTGACAGTGCTGCACCAGCGCTACCCCGGTGTGCCGCGCATGGCACTCACCGCTACCGCCGACGACCTGACCCGCGCCGACATTTTGGAGCGCCTGCAACTTGAAGACGCCCGCGCGTTTGTCAGCAGTTTCGACCGGCCCAACATCCGTTACACCATTGTTGAGAAGAAAGACAGCACACTGCAACTGCTGCGCTTTATCGAGCGTGAACACGACGGCGAGGCGGGCATCGTCTATTGCCAAAGCCGTAAAAAAGTAGAAGACATGGCGCAAACACTCGTGGACTCAGGGCTCAAGGCCCTGCCTTACCACGCAGGCCTGGACCAAAAAGTGCGTCAAACCAACCAAGACCGCTTTTTGCGCGAAGAGGGCATCATCATGGTGGCCACCATCGCTTTTGGTATGGGTATCGACAAACCCGATGTGCGCTTTGTTGCTCACCGCGACATGCCAAAAAACATCGAGGGCTATTACCAAGAAACCGGCCGTGCAGGCCGGGACGGGCTCGCCGCCGACGCCTGGATGGCCTACGGCCTGCAAGACATGGTGAACCAGCGCCGCATGATTGACGAGAGCCCGGCCGGCGAGGAATTCAAACAAGTCATGCGTGGCAAACTCGACGCCCTGCTGGGTCTAGCAGAAGCCACCGACTGCCGCCGGGTGCGACTACTAGGCTATTTTGGTGAAGCCAGCGGCCGATGCGGCAATTGCGACAACTGCCTGAACCCGCCTGCCGTGTGGGACGGCACCGACGCCGCGCGCAAGCTGCTCAGCACCATTTACCGCATTCAGCAAATGAGCGGCATCAGCTTTGGCGCCGGGCACCTGATGGACATCGTGCGGGGCAAAACCACCGAAAAGGTGACCCAATACGGGCATGAGGCGCTAAGCACCTTTGGCATTGGGTCTGAATTCAGCGAAGTGCAACTGCGCGGTGTACTGCGCCAGCTGATTGCCATGGGGGCGGTAGCGGTGGATGCGCAGGCTTTCAACACCCTGCAGCTCACGGCCGAGTCGCGCGCAGTGCTCAAGGGGGATGTTTCGGTGCAATTACGCGAATCAGTGTCAGTACCAGCGGAGCGAAAATCCAAGCGCAGCACGCGTTTAGGTGCCATGGTGAAAGCACCCATTGCCTTGGACAGCGACGCTTTGATGCGCTATTCGGCTCTGAAAACCTGGCGGGCCGAGGTGGCCAAAGAGCACAACTTGCCCGCCTACGTGATTTTTCACGATGCCACGCTAGCGGCTATTGCGCAGCGCGCACCGCAGTCGATGGACGACTTGCAAGGAATCAGCGGGATCGGGGCGAAGAAATTGGAAGCCTACGCACAGCAGGTGCTGCGCGTGGTGGCGGTGTAACAACTCAAATTTCCGCAGGGCCGCCCCAAGGAAATTTAGCCTCCCCCGGTGGGGGGGGCAGCGACCCACGCAGTGGTGGAGCGTGGGGGCCTTATCTACGGAAGCAGCTTTCGTACGACATGGCCGCACCAGTCATGGTGTTTTGCAGGCGGGTAATGGCGCGAGCGTGACGTTCAGCGTTGCGGCCATTGTTGGCATTGCTGCTGGCTTGGCGATGGCGCTGCACCAGTGCATGCAGCTTGGAGCGGCAAGCGTCTAAGGCTCCAGCAAAGTTGAGCGCAATATAAGCAGAGTGGTCCGCATGGGTTTGGCGGTATTCGTCAGACCAATAGTTGAACAACTGCCACTTGTAAGTGCCTTTTTCGGGAACCTGGATAGCTTCTTTGTGCATATTCGCTCTGCTTTTAAGTAAAGATGAATGCTGCTTACTTTTGCATTCGGATGTACCTATCACGCACCACATCCTTGTGCGGTTGACAACAAAGCAAAAAAATTACGCCCGAGTTACGAGGGTTTACCCGACAAATTTCGGTCTGCATCATGGCAACCACAATTAACCCGTTATAAATTTGCGCCGCTTGTAGGTAAAATCTTTTGTTATCGACTTGACCCCTTTGAAAGAAACACATGTCCGCACCCTCTAACCACGCCGAGCACCAACCCGAAGACGCAGTTGAAGCCGTTGTGCCATTGATTCCCGTGGTGCTTCCGCTCGTGGGTGCAGTTTTGATGTTTTTGTTGGCGTTTATTGCCGTTTCAATGGCCTAAAACCCAGCGTGCCACACGGTGGGTACTTTTAAATTTTCAGGGCACCATCTGGTGCCCTTTGCATTGGTTGCCAGCTTGTCACTGAGTGCCTGGTCCGCTGGGCCCGCGGTGGGGGCGGCCAGTTGCCCCTTAATTTTGCAAAAAACCTTCAAGCGGCTTCAAGATGAAGCCCCTCAGAACCTGTGCCAGTACGCAGGCAAAGTTATTTTGGTAGTTAACACCGCCAGTTACTGCGGGTTTACAGACCAATACG
>JBJOLD010000018.1:0-4338 GCA_046045765.1 Pseudomonadota bacterium
CAGGGCATCGGCTTGGCCTATGCCACGTCCAACCGCGGTGGCTGCCATCTGCGCGGCTACACCATTGCATCTGAAGTGCTGGGCATTCCGGTCAAGACCGACCCGCTGGAGAGCGCGGGCAAACCTGAGCTGGTGAAGGCATTCCAAGACGCGACGGCTGCGTTTGACTCATCTGGCTTGTGCATCTTCACCACCTTCGCCT
This sequence comes from Pseudomonadota bacterium, assembly GCA_046045765.1. Lineage (GTDB taxonomy): Bacteria > Pseudomonadota > Gammaproteobacteria > Burkholderiales > Burkholderiaceae_C > Allorhodoferax. The sequence continues at coordinate 203 of JBJOLD010000018.1, forward strand.
GGGGGCTGCAAGACCTGGCACCGCAATTGGCCGCCGCTTGCGGTGACGAGTACACCACCGAACACTTGGCAACGATTGGTGAGCGCATCTGGAACATGGAGCGCGAGTTCAACAACCGCGCGGGCTTTACGGCCAAAGACGACAGCCTGCCCAAACGCCTGCTAGAGGAAGCCTGCAAAACCGGCCCCGCCAAAGGCAAGGTCAACGAGCTGGCCACCATGCTGCCCAAGTACTACGAAGTGCGTGGCTGGGACCCCGAAGGCCGCCCCACCGCCGCCACAAAAGCACGCTTGGACTTGTAAGCCGAAGGCTTCACCCCAAAAGCGGTCCCTGGTGGCCGCTTTTTTTCTGGAGATTGACGATGACCCACCACCTCATACTTGGCGCAGGCCCTGCGGGCGTGATTGCTGCTGAGACCATTCGCAAACACGCGCCCCATGACACCATCACCATGGTGGGTGATGAGCAGGAGCCACCGTACTCGCGCATGGCTATTCCTTACTTGTTGATTGGCAATGTGGGCGAGCGCGGCACTTACCTGCGCAAGGGCTTGACGCACTTTGCAGACTTGAAGATAAATCAGGTCACAGCCCGCGTGCAGTCTGTGCAGGCAGCTACTAAAACTGTAGCACTGGACAATGGCCAGAGCCTGGGCTTTGACACGCTGTTGGTGGCCACGGGCTCGCACCCGGTGCATCCGCCCATTCCCGGAATCGATGCTGAAGGCGTGCACACCTGCTGGACCATGGAAGACGCCCGCGCCATCCAGAAGCTGGCGACCAAAGGCGCACGCGTGTTGCAACTGGGTGCAGGCTTTATTGGCTGCATCATCATGGAAGCGCTGGCGGCGCGCGGCGTGAAATTGAGCGTAGTGGAGATGGGCGACCGCATGGTGCCGCGCATGATGGGCCCCACCGCAGGCGGCATGATCCGCGACTGGTGCGAGTCCAAAGGCGTCAGTGTGTTCACCGGCACCAAAGTGGAAAGCATCACGCCGGGCAAGCCACTGCAAGTCAAGCTGTCCAACGGCACCACGGTGGAGGCCGATTTGGTCATCAGCGCGGCCGGTGTGCGTCCTGCAATTGGTTACTTGGCCAACTCGGGCGTGAACTGCCTGCTGGGTGTGCTGACCGACGAGCACCTGCAAACCAATGTGCCCGGCATTTACGCTGCAGGCGATTGCGCTGAGGCCTTTGACAAGGTGAGCGGCAAAACCATCGTCAGCGCCATTCAGCCCAATGCGGCCGAGCAGGCGCGCGTGGCGGCCATGAACATGGTGGCCTATGCACGCGGGCAGGCCGCACACGCAAACCTCAAGGGGGTGACCCAGATTAACGTGCTGGACACGCTGGGTCTGATCTCCACCAGCTTTGGCGACTGGCAAGGCCGTCCCGGTGGCGAGCATGTGGAGCTGACCGATGTGCCCGCAGGCCGGCATTTAAGCCTGCAGTTCAAAGACGACGTGCTGGTGGGGTGCAACAGTGTGGGATGGACCGACCATGTGGGTGTGATGCGCGGCTTGGTCGAAGGCCAAGTGAAGCTGGGTGCCTGGAAAGAAACGCTCAAGCAAGACCCCACTAAACTCATTGAGGCTTACCTTGCGTGTGCGCAAGGGCAAGGCGAGTGGTCGGGTGCTGAAGACGAACGCAGGCGTTAAAGTCTTGCCCGTATGAAGATCACGCTAAAACTATTTGCCACGCTCACGGACTATCTGCCGCCCGAGTCCAAGTACACCAACATTGTGGAGTTGGACGTGCCCGCTGAGACCACGGTGGGCATGGTCATTGAACAAAAGGCGTTGCCGCCCAAGTGGGTGCATTTGGTGCTGGTGAATGGCCGCTATATCGACCCCGACAAGCGGGCCAATCAGCCGCTGGTGGAGGGCGATGTGCTCGCTATTTGGCCACCGATTGCGGGGGGCTGAGGTCCAATGCAGGTGAAATTGCTCGTGTCCTCCGCCCTTCGGGCTCCCCCTTTACCTCGCCATTTCACCGGCACTGCCTCCCTCTCTTTTTTACTTTTAAATGCAATCTTTTTACGAAGAGCGCTTTGAGCGCGACATGGGCTGCACCGAAGACGAGTGGTTGCGCTGGCTCCCCGCTGCGTTGGGGGAACACCATTGGAAGCACCAGGGGCAGACGGTGGGTGTGCGCATTGGTGATGGCGCGTTGGGGCTCAAGTGGCAGGTGGGCTCTCCGCGTGTCATTGCGCTGATCACCATGCCGCGCTTGCTGGTGAACTTTCGGTTTGCCGGGGTGGACGAGGTCACGCGCTATAAGTTCATGAAGCGCTTTGATTTGTATATGCAACGCGGAGGTGGCTAGCGCCATGGCGGATTTATCCAACCCCTTTTCTATGCGCGTGTATTGGGAAGACACTGATGCCGGAGGCGTGGTGTTCTATGCCAACTATCTCAAGTTTTTTGAGCGTGCCCGCACCGAGTGGCTGCGTGCCTTGGGCATTGAGCAGCGCGCTTTGCAAGAGACCACTGGCAGCATTTTTGTGGTGGCCGATGTGGCACTGCGCTACCTGGCCCCGGCCAAGCTGGACGATATGCTGGTGGTGACCGTGAAGGTGCTGGAGATGGGCAAAGCCTCCATTGCACTGGAGCAGCAAGCCTGGCGCGGTGAAGTCTTGCTGGCGCAGGGCACGGTGCGCGTGGGCTGCGTGAATTCCACCAGCCTGCGGCCCTGCCGCATTCCTGTGGAAGTGGCATCGCGCTTGGTTGTGTCTTGACCGTCTGGTAGCTTGTTAGACTGGCAAGGCGTAACAACAACAGGAATCTCACATGCATGCAAAAACCTTGAAGCACAGCGCAAGCCTTTGGGATGGCGAAGTCGGCGCATCCCGTTGTATTGATGTGGTGCATTGGGAAGGGGACATTACCCCCGAGCAACTCATCCATGTGGCTAACCAGATCACCACCGAGTGGCAAATGATCGATATGCAACTCGACCCGCTGCACCCCCTGCACGGCAACGCCTACCACCTGCGCCGTATGACGGACGACGAATACGAAGAAGCCGAATACCAAAAGCGCAAAGCCGCGTTTGAGCACAAGTACGCGGGCCGCCGCGTGTGGGTGCATGGCTACCACTACGAAGTGGACGCAGCCGCCGGCACCGAGCAGCCGTTTTTCTATGACGTGATGTTCAGCACCATGTTCATCACGCTGGACCATATTGAAGCCCTGTGCGACAAGCAATATGGCGAAGGCGTGTGGGACGAGTACGGCCTGTATTTGGACGACAAGCTGCCCACGCCGCTGCCGATGGACTTTTAAGTCGCCTTGACTTTTTGGGTGGTGGTTTTGCCGACCTTCGGCTTGGCAAAACTCCACCACGACAGCACCTCGCGCAGCGATAGCACCTCGCCCGAGCGTGCGGGCGTGTAGCCCGGCAATGCCGCCAGCCGCGCTTGCCACGCCGGGCTTTGTAGCAAGGTCAGCAGCGACGCAATTGCTGGCTCTTGCAACGCCGATTTCAGGCACACCAAGTGGTAGTTTTCTTGCACCAGCGGCACAAAGTCCAGCCCTTGGGCCTGCGCTGCAATGGCAATGCCCAAGGCCACATCCGCCGCGCCTGAGCTGACCGCCAGCGCTGCCGCCGTGTGGGACTGCTCTGCCGTGTCGTAGCCCTGAATGCTGGCTGGGGCAATGCCGGCCTGCGCCAGCAGTTCATCCAACACCACACGGGTGCCAGTGCCCCGGGTGCGGTTCACAAAACGGACACCGGTGCGGGCAACATCGTGCAGCGACTGCAAGCCCAGTGGGTTGCCCTTGGCCACCATCAGCCCCTGGGTGCGCTGGGCAAAACCAATAATTTTGTGCAGACCGGGTTGCAGCAGCGGCTTGTAGATGTGCTCGGCCAACGAGCCCGGTGCCGGGTGCTGCAGCGTATGAAAACCTGCCATCACACAGCGGCCTTCGTTCAGCGCGCGAATGGCGTCCACGCTGCCGCAAAAGCGGATGTCCAAATGCAGTTGGGCAACGCTGTCTTTCACATGGCCTTCTGTGGCCAGCGCATGCTCGCGCAGCGTGCCCAGCGCATCGTCGTGGCTGGCGTACAGCGTCACCACATGGGCCTGCGGGTCAAACGCCACAGCAAACGCACGCTCCAGTTCGCTGCGCAGGGCTT
>JBJOLD010000033.1:0-8137 GCA_046045765.1 Pseudomonadota bacterium
TGTATTGCAGTGCAGCGCATCATAGGGAATAGACTGCTGCAAAAACCCTAGGATTACCCTAGGAGCAGTCGAATGAAATTTGGTAGGCGCAATTGGACTCGAACCAACGACCCCCACCATGTCAAGGTGGTGCTCTAACCAGCTGAGCTATGCGCCTACATATTCGAGATTGCGAGTATAGCAGCAAAAAATTGGCTTCTGCACCGCCGAGCCAAGGACAAGTGCGTTGTTGACGTCGGTAATAATTGACGTTTACGTAAACGTCAATCTAATTTATCTCAACTTAGGAGTGAACTCATGGACATCGCAGGCAAAGTATTTATCGTGACTGGTGGCGCGTCGGGGCTAGGCGAAGGCACAGCGCGCATGCTGGCGGCCAACGGCGGCAAAGTCGTTATTGCCGACATGCAAGTTGAAAAAGGCGAAGCCATCGCGAAGGAAATTGGTGGTGCTTTCGTGAAATGTGACGTTAGCAGTGAGGCAGATGGCCAAGCAGTTGTTGCCCAAGCGGTTTCCATGGGCAAGCTCATGGGTTTGGTTAACTGTGCGGGTATTGCCCCTGGGGAAAAAACCGTTGGCAAGAACGGCGCGCACGCACTGTCCACATTCAACAAATGCATCACCGTGAACTTGGTAGGTAGCTTCAACATGATTCGCTTGGCCGCCGATGCAATGTGCAAGAACGAACCCGAATCCACGGGCGAGCGCGGTGTGATGATTTCTACCGCGTCTGTGGCCGCCTACGATGGTCAAATTGGCCAAGCCGCCTACAGCGCGTCAAAAGGCGGCATTGTCGGCATGACCTTGCCTATTGCTCGTGATTTGGCACGTAACGGCATTCGCAATATGACGATTGCCCCTGGCATTTTTGGCACCCCCATGATGTTTGGCATGCCCAAAGAAGTGCAAGACTCTTTGGCTGCGGCTGTACCATTTCCATCACGTTTGGGCACGCCCCAAGACTATTCCAAGCTGGCAAAGCATATTTTCGAGAACGACATGCTCAATGGCGAAGTCATTCGCCTGGATGGCGCTATTCGGTTGGCACCGAAATAACCCCAATATGCTATTAAATAAATAGCAGCTTACGCCCTTTCAATAAGGGCTAGCGGCTATTTAGTTTACAAAACCCACATCTGAATTATTCACCTCGCCGCTGACAAAAAAGAACGGGCGTTCGCTTGTGCTTATTCGTGAATAAAATCAGAGCACTTTTTAACCGACGAGACACCTATGACCAACGACGACATCTTGGCCCAATTCGGCCCGCGCGAATCCATGGAATACGACGTGGTGGTTGTGGGTGGTGGCCCTGGCGGCTTAGCCACGGCAATTCGTTTGAAACAACTGGCGTCAGAAAAAGGCACCGATATTTCTGTCGTTGTTTTAGAAAAAGGCTCTGAAGCCGGTGCGCACATTTTGTCCGGCGCCATCATGGATCCCAAGGCCCTGACCGAGCTGATACCCAACTGGAAAGAGCTGGGCGCCCCCTTGAGCCAACCCGTGACTGACGACACCTACGTTTTTTTGGGTGAAAAATCTGCTTTTCGCGTACCCAACATGCTGCTGCCCCCGTTTGCACACAACCACGGCAACTACATCGTTAGCCTGGGTGCTGTAACCAAATGGATGGCTGAACAAGCTGAGGCTTTAGGCGTTGAAATTTTCCCTGGCTTCGCTGCTGCTGAAGTGCTTTACAACGACGATGAATCTAAAAATGGGGGCGTACCTTCGGTCCGGGGCGTAGCCACCGGCAACCTGGGCGTAGGCAAAGACGGCGAACCGATAGGAAGCTTTCAGCTAGGCATGGAGCTGCTGGGTAAATATACGGTGTTTGCTGAGGGCGCGCGTGGCCACTTGGGCAAACAGCTCATTGCCAAATACAAGCTTGACGCAGGCCGCGACCCACAAAGCTTCGGCCTCGGTATCAAAGAGCTGTGGGAGATTGACCCCAGCCGTCACCAGCCCGGCTTTGTCATGCACACCGCCGGTTGGCCCATGGAAAGCGACACTTACGGTGGCGCATTTTTGTACCACCTTGAAGGTAATAAAGTAGCGGTAGGCTTCGTCACCGGCCTGGGTTACAGCAACCCCTATCTGAGCCCGTTTGAAGAGTTCCAGCGCTGGAAAACCCACCCCAATGTGCGCTACTACTTCGAGAACGCCAAGGGTGAAGTAAATGCCAAGCGCCTGTCTTATGGCGCGCGTGCCATCAATGCCAGCGGCATCAACTCACTGCCAAAAACCGTGTTCCCTGGCGGCGCACTGGTGGGCTGCAATGCGGGTTATTTGAATGTGGGTCGCATCAAAGGCAGTCACGCGGCTATTAAAACCGGCATGCAAGCTGCAGAGGCAGCCTATGACGCGGTAGTGGCCGGACGCCAACACGACGAGCTGAGTGCTTACCCCGAAGCGTTCGAGAAAAGCTGGCTGCACACCGAGCTAAACAAAGACCGCAACTTTAAAAACTGGTTCAAGTACGGCCTGACCACTGCCACGCTAATGAATGGTTTTGAGCAGTTTGTTCTGCGTGGTCATATTCCGTGGACGCTACACCGCGACAAAGCAGATCACCAATATCTAAAACCCGCAGCCGAGTGCAAGCCCATCGTCTATCCCAAGCCCGATGGCAAGCTCACGTTTGATCGCCTGAGCAGCGTGTTTATCAGCAACACCAACCACGAAGAGCAGCAGCCAGCGCACTTGACGCTCAAAGATGTGTCGGTGCCAGTGAACATTAACTTGGCCCAATACGCCGGTCCTGAAGCACGCTATTGCCCAGCTGGCGTGTATGAATTTGTGAAGAACGAAGACAACACCGATCGCTTGCAGATCAACGCGCAAAACTGCGTGCACTGCAAGACCTGCGACATCAAAGACCCAACCCAAAACATTGTGTGGGTGACGCCTGAAGGAGGCGGTGGGCCGAATTACGCAGGGATGTAGTAGTTTAGAATCCAAACCCGTCAGGAGAGAGCCACCCAAGGGAGGCCGCCGAAGGCGCAGGACGGCTGATTGCAGCGGTCTGAACGCTCAGGCACAAAGGACTGACACGCGTTTTAGAGTGCTTGCACTTTTAAACGACACCCCACTGGAGAGAGGTTGCACTGCGATCACCGTAGCCTGCAACCCACCGAAGGAGCAACCCGCAGTCTGCGCATTTTGTCAAAACAAGGTGCACGCAGTCCCGGCGAATCTCTCAGGTAAAGCGGACAGCGGGGGCAGCACCGGGCGTGCGCAGCAATGCGCGCGCTTCGGGTTTTGTCTTGCCCCTCAAGCGCCTTGCGCTTGGCCAAACTAGGTTGCCGCTATGTCCGCCACTGAAACCCTCATCACCTCGCCGCTCAAAACGACGCCCCTGAATGCCTTGCACATCGAACTCGGTGCCCGCATGGTGCCCTTTGCCGGTTATTCCATGCCGGTGCAATACCCCGCAGGCTTGATGGCCGAGCATCACCACACGCGTACAGCAGCGGGCCTGTTTGACGTATCGCACATGGGCCAGTTGCGCTTGGTCGGTCCCAACGCTGCAGCAGCGTTCGAAAGCTTGATGCCGGTGGATGTGATTGATCTGCCAGTCGGCAAGCAGCGCTACGGACTGCTGCTCAATGACGATGGCGGCATCATTGACGACTTGATGTTTTTTAACAAAGGCAGCGACGAGATTTTTGTGATCGTTAATGGCGCGTGCAAAGTTGGCGACATTGCGCATATTCAGGAAAAGATTGGCAGCCGCTGCCAAGTCATCCCCATGCCCGACTACGCATTGCTGGCACTGCAAGGCCCACAAGCAGTGGCCGCCCTATCCCGCCTAGCACCGGGCATAGAAAAGCTGGTGTTTATGACTGGTGGCAATTTCACAGTAACGATCGACACCGGCGTCAACGCGCACCAGTTTGAGGTGTTTCTCACCCGCAGCGGCTATACCGGCGAAGACGGATTTGAAATTTCGGTGCACAACGACCACGCCGACACACTGGCCCGCGCCCTGCTAGCCCAGCCCGAAGTCAAACCGATTGGCTTGGGTGCTCGCAACTCGCTGCGTCTGGAGGCGGGCCTGTGCCTGTACGGCAACGACATTGATACCACCACCAACCCAGTAGAAGCCAACCTCTTGTGGGCCATGCAAAAAGTGCGCAGAGCAGGTGGCGCACGCGAAGGTGGTTTTCCGGGTGCTACAAAAATACTAGCTGCATACGCAGAATCCACGGGCGCTACAGGCAAAAATGATTCAAAAATGAGCATGCGAAAACGGGTTGGGCTCATCGCCCTAGAGCGCATCCCTGTGCGTGACCACACCGAGCTGCAAGACGGTAACGGCAACCCCATTGGCGAAGTCACCAGCGGCCTACCCGGCCCTACCATCGACAAACCCATTGCCATGGGCTACGTGGGCGCCACGTTCAGCGGGCTGGGCACCCAAGTAGTCGCCATCGTGCGCGGCAAGCCCGTGCCGATGGTGGTGAGTGCCATGCCGTTTGTGCCCACCCGGTATTACCGGGGCTAATCCCACGGCCCCGGAGACACAGCCCCGCGGCAAACCTGTCGCCAGCGGATAAAGTGCGTGCTGGCAGGTTCGAATTTTGGTTTCTGGTTTGTGGTTTCTGGTTTTTATTCAATTTAATTTCACGTTTTTTAGGAGTTCTCTATGTCCATCAAGTACACCCCCGACCACGAATGGCTCAGCATTGACGGCGACGTTGCCACCGTAGGCATTACCCACCACGCGCAAGACGCGCTGGGCGATGTGGTGTTTGTCGAACTGCCCGAGGTAGGCGCAGCCATTGACGCCAAAGCCATAGCCGGTGTGGTGGAGTCGGTCAAGGCCGCAGCCGATGTGTACATGCCCGTGACTGGCACCATCACCGAGGTGAATGAGGCCCTGCGCGACGACCCGTCGCTGGCCAACACCGACCCACTCGGTGCGGGCTGGTTCTTCAAGGTCAAGCTGTCTGTGCCTGCCGAGCTCGACGCGCTGATGGACGAAACCAGCTACGCCGCTTTTTCTGCCGCTGCCTGATCAGGCCCCCACGCTCCACCACTGCGCGGGTCGCTGCCCCTGAGGGGGTTAATTTTTCTAGGGGCGGCCCTTCGAAAAATTGCCTTCTTACCCTCCAATCTCACCAAGCTCGAACGTCCATGCCAACGACCTCTGCCTCCACCCCAAACCCCACACTCAGTCAGCTGGAAAACGCCAGCGAATTTCACGCCCGTCACATTGGTATTACTGCCGCTGACGAAGCGCTGATGCTGCAAGCCATCGGCGAAAATTCGCGCGCGGACTTGATTGCCAGCATCGTGCCCGCCAGCATTGCACGCAGCAGCAAGATGGACATTCCGGCAGCGATTACCGAAGCTGCGGCGTTGGCAGAGCTGAAGGCACTGGCGGACAAAAATAAGGTGCTCAAAAGCTTTATCGGCCAGGGCTACTACGGCACACACACACCCGGCGTCATCCTGCGCAACATTTTGGAAAACCCGGCCTGGTACACCGCTTACACGCCCTACCAGGCTGAGATTTCCCAAGGCCGTATGGAAGCGCTGGTCAACTTTCAGACCATGGTGTGCGACCTGACCGGCATGCCAATGGCCAATGCCTCTATGCTGGACGAAGCCACGGCTGCGGCCGAGGCCATGACGCTGGCCAAGCGCAGCGTCAAGAGCAAAAGCAATGTGTTTGTGGTGGCCGGTGACTGCCATCCCCAAACCATTGAAGTGATTCAAACCCGCGCCGCTCCACTGGGCATTGAGGTCCGAGTGGCCAACTCCGCCGCCGAGTGGGAAACCTTGGTATCCGGTGACTACTTTGCAGTGCTGGCGCAGTACCCCGCCACCAGCGGACGCATTGACGATTTACCTGGCGAAGTCGCCAAAGTACATGCCAAGCAAGCGGCGTTCATCGTGGCTGCTGACCTGCTGGCGCTCACTCTACTCACGCCCCCCGGAGAATGGGGCGGTGCACAGGGCGCGCCGGGAAATGCCGACATCGTGGTCGGCACCACCCAGCGTTTTGGCATGCCCCTGTGCAACGGCGGCCCACACGCTGCCTACATGGCCTGCCGCGACGAATACAAACGTTCCATGCCCGGCCGCTTGGTGGGTGTGAGTATCGACACCCATGGCAACCCGGCCTACCGCCTCGCTTTGCAAACCCGCGAGCAACACATTCGCCGCGAGAAGGCCACCTCCAACATCTGCACCGCGCAAGTGCTGCCCGCCGTGGTGGCCAGCATGTACGCCGTGTACCACGGCCCCGCAGGCTTGACCCGCATTGCGCAGCGCGTAGCCACCTACACGGCGATTTTGGTGAAAGGTTTACAAGCCCTGGGCTACACGCCGACCCACACTGCGGCGTTTGACACCATCACTATCCAAACCGGAGATGCTACCAATTCGATAGCTGCTCGCGCACTATCGGCGGGCGCTAACCTGCGAATTTACTTTAAAGAGTACATCGCTGTATCTCTGGACGAGACCACCACGCGAGACGACATTGCGTTAGTGTGGTCCTTCTTTGCCAAGCCCGGCCAGACACTTCCCAAGGTGGAAGACTTTGCAGCAAACGCAGCACCGCTGATCCCTGAAAACCTGCGTCGCACCAGCAAATTCCTCACGCACCCGGTGTTCAACACCCACCATTCCGAGACCGGCATGCTGCGCTACATCCGCATGCTGAGCGACAAAGATTTGGCACTGGACCGCAGCATGATTCCGCTGGGCAGTTGCACTATGAAGCTCAACGCCACCAGCGAGATGATCCCCATCACCTGGCCTGAGTTCGCGAACATCCACCCCTTCTGCCCTGCTGACCAGCGCCAAGGCTATGCCGAGCTGGACGCCCAGCTGCGCGCCTGGCTGTGCGCCGCCACCGGCTACGCCGGCATCAGCCTGCAACCCAACGCGGGCAGCCAGGGTGAGTACGCGGGCCTGCTGGTGATCAAGGCATTCCACGAAGCTAAAGGCCAGGGCCACCGCAATATCTGCCTGATCCCCAGCAGCGCGCACGGCACCAACCCGGCCAGCGCCATGATGGTGGGCATGCAAGTGGTGGTGACCAAATGCGACGACAACGGCAATGTGGACATGGCCGACCTGCAAGCCAAGTGTGAACAGCACAGCGCCAACCTGGCCGCAGTGATGATCACCTACCCCAGCACCCACGGCGTGTTTGAAACCTCTGTGAAAGAGCTGTGCGCCCTGGTGCACCAGCATGGCGGCCGCGTGTACGTGGACGGCGCCAACATGAACGCACTGGTGGGCACTGCAGCCCCCGGCGAGTTTGGCGGCGATGTCAGCCACCTGAACCTGCACAAAACCTTCTGCATTCCCCATGGCGGTGGCGGCCCGGGTGTCGGCCCGGTGTGTGTGGTGGCAGACTTGGTGCCATTCCTGCCCGGCCATGCCACCGGTGGTGTGCCCGGAACAGGTGCAATTAGCGCTGCCCCGCTGGGCAACGCGGCCGTGCTCCCGATCAGCTGGATGTACTGCCGCATGATGGGCCCAGATGGCCTATTGCAAGCCACCGAAATTGCCATTTTGAGTGCCAACTACATCAGCGCCAGGCTGGCGGACCACTACCCCACGCTGTACGCAAGCGCTGGCAAAGACGGAAAACCCGGCCATGTAGCCCACGAGTGCATTTTGGATTTGCGCCACTTTAAAGACACCTGCGGCGTGATGGCTGAAGACGTGGCCAAGCGGCTGATGGACTATGGTTTTCACGCGCCCACCCTGAGCTTTCCGGTGCCCAACACGCTGATGGTTGAGCCTACTGAGAGCGAGACCCTGGCCGAGCTGGACCGCTTTGTTGACGCCATGATCGCCATCCGAGGCGAAGTAGCCAAGGTCGAAAGTGGTGAATGGCCGCAAGACAACAACCCGCTCAAGCACGCCCCGCACACGTCGGCCAGCCTGATGGGGGCTGAGTGGAGCCGCCCCTACAGCCGCGAGACAGCCGCTTTCCCGGTGCCAGCACTTAAGGCCGTCAAGTACTGGCCTAGCGTGGGCAGGGTAGACAACGTGCATGGCGACCGCAACTTGTTTTGCAGCTGCATTCCGGTAAGCGACTACGCCTGAACAGTGCAATATTCGCTATTATTTTTATATCTGCTTACGCATATTGCACGGACCTTACAGG
>JBJOLD010000244.1:0-9790 GCA_046045765.1 Pseudomonadota bacterium
CCGCAGAGTTTGCACGCCAGAATGACGCGTTTTATGCCCACTACAAGGCCGGCACGCTGGATATTCATGAGTACATCCGCTTTGCCACAGCTGCGGTGCGCCAGCGGGGTGCTACGGAATCGATAGCTGCTCACGCACGTTTCATGCGGGATGTAGTGCTGAAAGCCATTCAACCGCAAGCCTTGAAGTTGGTGCAGGACCACCAGGCTGCGGGTGACAAGGTCGTGATCGTTACCGCCACCAATGCTTTTGTAACCCGCCCGATTGCCGACGCGTTTGGCGTGCCTGACCTGATAGCGGTGGACCTGGTGCGTGACGACGCGCCCGGTGGCACCGGATGGTTTACCGGCGCCATCGCCGGGGTGCCCTCTTTCAGAGAAGGCAAGGTGCAACGCGTGGGCATGTGGCTGGCCGCGCAGGGACTGGAATGGAGCACGGTGCACACCACGTTTTATTCCGATTCCATCAACGATTTGCCGCTCTTGGAGAAGGCCGACACCCCCGTGGTCACCAACCCCGATGAGCGGCTGCAAGCCATCGCCACCCAGCGGGGATGGCGCATACTCAACCTCTTTGCCTGACCCCCGCAGTCAGGCGCTTGCCGCAAAGCAATGAAACGCTAGAAAACGCCAAATAGGGCTAGGAAATTTCACTTGATTAAAAAATTCATCGACAAGCTGCTGGGCAAATCGCCCGTCGCAGCCAGCAAACAACCCACTTTCGGCAAGCGCATCGAAGTGCCCGCCAGCGTGCACGGTATCGATCCATCTCTGGTGGATGAGCGTGCCAACAACGTGGTGCATGTGCTCAAGCAGGCTGGTTTTGAGGCCTATATCGTCGGTGGTGCGGTACGCGACCTGCTGGTGGGTCTACGCCCTAAGGACTTTGACGTGGCCACCAACGCCACGCCTGAGCAGGTCAAAGGCCTGTTCCGCCGTGCGTTCATCATCGGGCGGCGCTTTCGCATCGTGCACGTGGTGTATGGCCGTGGGCGCGAGCATGAAGTGATTGAGGTTTCCACCTTCCGCGCCTACCTGGACAACGCCGCCGCCGAGCAAGTGGCGGGTAACGAAAAAACCAGCAAGAGCGAGCTAGCAGGCATGAAACACGCCGTGGACAGCACCGGTCGCGTGCTGCGCGACAACGTGTGGGGCCCGCAGGAAGAAGACGCGGTGCGCCGCGACTTCACCATTAACGCCATGTACTACGACCCCGAGACGCAAATTGTGGTCGATTACCACAACGGTTTGAAGGATGCCAAAAGCAAAACGCTGCGCATGATTGGCGACGCCGCTACGCGCTACCGCGAAGACCCGGTACGCATCATCCGTGCCGTGCGTTTTGCCGCCAAGCTCAGCCCGTTGGGCTTCAAGCTAGAGGCCAAAACCGCAGGGCCGCTGATCAAGAGCCAGTCGCTGTTGAACGACGTGCCGCAAAGCCGCTTGTTTGACGAAATGCTCAAGCTGCTGCAAACCGGACATTCCCTGGCATCGATTGAGCAGCTCAAATTACTGGGCATGGCACGCGGCATTTACCCGCTACTGGACGTGGTGGTGGAGCGCGCACAGCAAACCTTTGTCAACGCCGCCCTGAAAGACACCGACCGCCGCGTAGGCGAGGGCAAGCCTGTGGCTCCCAGCTTCTTGCTGGCCTGCGTACTGTGGGCCGATGTGCGCGATGGTTGGGACAAGCGCCTGGCCCGTGGCGAGAACAGCCACCCCGCGCTGCAAGACGCGATTGAGGACGTGTTCAACGCCCGCATTGGCGATGTGTCGGGCCGTGGCAAGCTGGCCGGTGACATGCGCGAAATCTGGCTCATGCAGCCCCGCTTCGAGAAACGCATGGGCAGCACGCCTTTTGGCTTGGCCGAGCAGCCGCGCTTTCGCGCCGCATTTGACTTTATGCGACTGCGTGCCGATGCCGGTGAAGTGGACGAAACGCTGGCCGACTGGTGGCAAGAATTCAGCATGGCTAGCGATGACATGCGCCAAGACATGGTGGACCGTGTGCGCGCAGAAATGCAGCAAAAGCCTCGCGCCCCGCGCGTGCATCGCGCGCCAGCACCAGCCAGTGCGTCTGCCGGTGCGCCCAAGCACGCGGTTGCGCAGGACGGTAATGCCGCCCAATCGACTCCTGAATATGAGGCCGGTGCAGAGTCTGGTGACGTCGATGCCCCCCGCAAGCGTCGCCGCCGTCGTCGCACAGGTGTTGCCAAAGGTGCGGCAGGTGGAATCGATGGTAGTGCGTCCGGCACGCCTCCTGACCAGTGACCCGCCATGCCTAAACGCATTGCAGCGCCCGTAACCGCTTACATAGGCTTAGGTGCTAATTTGGGCAATCCGCACTTGGCCGTTTTGGCGGCGATTGAGGCTATTGCCGATGTGGATGGCTTGGCACTTACCCGTAAGTCGTCACTGTACGGCAGTGCCCCCGTCGATGCCGGCGGTGCCGACTACGTGAACGCAGTGGTCGAGGTGTTGACAAACCTTAAACCGCAAGCGTTACTGGAGCAGCTGCAAGCGATAGAACAACATGCAGGTCGCGAACGCAGTTACCGCAATGCTCCCCGCACCCTGGATTTGGACGTGCTGTTGTATGGCAGCAAACGCATTAGTACTGCTACCCTGGTGGTACCGCATCCGCGCATGGACGAACGCGCATTTGTGTTGCGCCCTTTGGCCGAGTTGGCCCCCAACGTGGTTAAAGCCAAGCACTTGCGTGCGGTGGCCGACCAGTCGGTGTGGTTGCTAGGCAGCTAGCTCAGCAATCAGCTCAATTTCTACGCAAGCGCCCATTGGAATTTGCGCTACGCCAAAGGCGCTGCGGGCGTGGGCTCCCACCGTGGGGCCAAACACTTCGCCTAAAAGCTCACTGGCGCCGTTGGTAACTAAGTGCTGCTCGGTAAAGTCGCCGGTGGAGTTGACTAGTGACATCACCTTGACAATGCGCGTCACGCGGTTCAGGTCACCCACGGCAGCATGCAAGGTGCCCATCAGGTCGATGGCAATGGCGCGGGCTGCAGCTTTGCCTTCTTCGGTGGTCAGGTTTTTACCGAGCTGGCCGACCCAGGGCTTGCCGTCTTTTTTTGCAATGTGGCCGCTCAGAAACACCAAATTACCCGTTTGCACAAACGGCACATAGGCGGCGGCTGGCACAGCCACGGGGGGCAGGGTAATGGAGAGTTTGGCGAGGGTGTCGTAAATGCTCATGGCTATTCCTTGAATGTGAAATAAAGAGTCGATTAAAAAGTCTGGCTTTGACTTTGCGATTGGGTTTGTGCCTGTGATGGGCTGCCGAACGCCGGCATTGGTGGCATCATTGGTATCGAAGGCAGGGTATTACTCCCCATTGACTGCACTGTCACGCCGACGCGCAAGGTATGACTTGCACCGCCATGAATTACCCCACGCAGAGGTGATACGTCACCAAAATCACGGCCCACTGCAACGGTCACGTAGTCGGGTCCTGGCGCGTGCCAACCGCAGTGGTTGTTGGTGGGGTCAAAGTCCACCCAGCGCGCACCTTCAGGCAGATCGGGAATGTACACACTCACCCACGCGTGGGACGCATCACTGCCTACCAGCTTGACCTCTCCGGGTGGTGGCTCGGTCAGCATATAGCCGCTGACGTAGCGTGCCGGCAGGCCCAGCGTGCGCAGGCAAGCAATCATGATGTGTGCAAAGTCCTGACACACCCCTTTGCGCTGTGCCAAGGCTTCTAGGGCGGGCGTGTTAATTTGGGTGCTTTGGCTCTCGTAGGTAAAGTCATCGAAAATGCGCTGCATTAAATCGATAGACGCGTTAAGCAAGCTGCTGCCTGGCGTAAAGCTAGGCCGCGCATACGCGCCAAACTCCACAAGACGTGGCACAAACGGCGACGCAAAGACAAACTCGCAAGCGCTGTCAAACGTGGCCCCAGCCTGGTAGCGAAACCGCTCTCGTACTTTCTCCCACCCCACAGTGCTTTGCACCAGTATGCTGGGTTGGGTGGCGACCAGGCTATGCGAAATTACGCTTAATACTTCGTGCGGTGTCTGCAGCGAGAAAAAACAACGCGTGTTGCCATGTACGTCGTTGATGCTACGCAACTGAGCGGGCTGTGGGTTGACCACCAGCGTATGCTCCAGCAATTGCTGTGCAGCATGGTTGCGAGGTTGCATATAGGCCACGTGTTGGGCAGTCTCTACCGCAGGGCGGTAGCGGTAATGCGTTTCATGGGTAATGTGCAACAGCATTAGGTCCCCACACTGTGATTGGTGTCGCCCGAATGGGTGAAATAAGTGGTGCTGATGTCATCTGATACGGCAAATGCAGACGCCACCAAACTGCCAAGTAGCGCCATTAGCGCGGGGGGGCGGGTGCTGTCCAGATCGTGTTCGCACAGGGCTACCAGGCTCCAGGTTTCGGGGTCCGGCACTTTATAAGACATGGCCGCCAGCACACCCGCAGGGCTGCCTGCCAACTTGGCCAAGCGCCCGCGCAGGGTGTGTGCCACCCAGGCCAGCGAACGGGGGTTGTCGCGGTCAAGTACCAGCAGGTCAATCAGCGCTGCAATGTCTCTGCTTTGCTGGTACTGGGCCCGAAAGGTGATGGTGCTGTCAAACAGCGCCAGCATGGCTTCAAAACCGCCTTCGGTTTCTACCGAGCGGGTCTCAAACCCGCGTGCCAGTGATGCAGACAAAAAGTTCAGCCGTTCCACATGGCGGCCAATGCTCAGCAATCGCCAGCCGTCGTCGCGTGTCATGCGGTCGGTTTGTGCGCCGGTAATGGCGGCCAAATAGTCGCTGGCCGATTTCAGCACCCGCAGTGCGTCGGTGGCAGAGTAGTCGCCGCGTTCGGTGTGTTCGGTGCAGCGGGCAAACAGCTCTTCTTCGGCCCGCAAAATCACGCTCCAGTGCTCGGCAGACAAGCGCTCCCGCACCGATGCCCCAGCCATCTTCAAGGAGCGAAGGTTGTAGCCCACACTGGTGGCGCCGTCGGTAGAGCCCAGGCTGGCAATCAGCGAACGCTCAAATACGCGCCTTGCTTGTACCGCAGTGGGCACGCCCGGCAGCACCAGTGTGCTGGCCAAAGCCATTTGCGTGAGCCATTGCTGCAAGGGGACCGAAGTTTGATCTTCACCGCCTAGCGCCTCTAGCGTGATACGGGCCAGGCGGATGGAGTTCTCAGCTCGCTCGGTGTAGCGACCCAGCCAATACAGGTTTTCAGCAGCCCGGCTGGTGACTAAGCGCTTGCGTTGCGCCAGTGCAGCGGGGGTGAGGGTATTACTCAGCATCGTAGTGGTGTCTACCTCACCATTGGTGAGCGCCCACACGTCGGCACTGCTGCCGCCGCGTTGCATGGATGCAATGTCGGTGCTTGCTCCTGCTACGCGTGCCAAGCCACCAGGCAGCACGCGCCAGCGCGGCCGGCCGTTGGCGTGCAAGCCGTCAGATACCGCAAACACCCTTAACAACACTGAGCGTGCCACCATGCGTCCCGTTGTGGTCGCCTTTTGCCAGGTGGGCATTTGCGACAGGGGCATGTAGGCCTGTACGGTGTGTTCTTCGCTTTGGCGCATGATGCGGCCGGCCCAATTGTCCAAGTCGGTTTGACTCAGGTTACGGCCCAAGGCGGCTTCAAAGCCTTGGTGAATGGGGGAGCCGGGGTAGGTGGGTTTGATGGCGCGCTCGTTCAGCCGCGGCAGGGCTTCTTCCATGGCGCTGCGCTCGCCACACCACCAGGTGGGCAGGGCGGGCAGACGCAGCTCTTCGCCCAATGCGTGGCGCGACAGTGCGGGCAAAAAGCCCAGCAGTGCGGGCGACTCTAAAAACGCCGACCCCGGCGCATTGGCCACCAGCACATTGCCTGCACGAATAGCCTGTAGCAAGCCGGGCACCCCTAGAGTGGAGTCGGGCCGCAGCTCCAGTGGGTCAAGGTACTGGTCATCCACCCGTTTGAGCAGGCCATGCACGGGCACCAGCCCTTGCAGGGTTTTGAGGAACAGGTGTTCGTCGCGCACGGTCAGGTCGCTGCCTTCCACCAGGCTCAGGCCCAAATAGCGCGCCAGGTAGGCGTGCTCAAAATAGGTTTCGTTGTAGGGGCCGGGGGTCAGCAGGGCAATGTGTGCGTTAGAACCGCCGGGGCTCATCGACTTCATGCTGTCCATCAACGCGCGGTAGGTGGCGGCTAAGCGCTGCACCCGCATACTCTGAAAAGCCTGCGGAAACTGGCGCGACACCGCCAAGCGGTTTTCCAGCAAATAGCCCAAACCACTGGGCGCTTGGCAGCGCTGGCCTACTACCCACCAGTTGCCGTCTAAGCCATGGGCTAGATCAAAAGCCGCTACATGCAAGTGCACGCCCCCCACAGGCCGCGCGCCGTGCATGGGCCGCAGATAACCTGGGTGGCCATGCACCAAGGCCGCAGGCAGCAAGCCCGCCCGTAAAAAATTTTGCGGTCCGTACACATCGGCCATTACCGCTTCCAGCAAGCGCATGCGTTGCTGCACGCCCTCGTCAATGCGGTTCCAGCTGGGTGCGTCGATGATCAAGGGAAACAGGTCCAGCGACCACGGGCGCTGCGGGCCCTCCTCGTCGGCATACACGTTGTAGGTGACGCCGTTGTCGCGAATCTGGCGCTGCAGGCTGGCGGCACGCAGGTCGAGGTCTGCCGGAGTTTGGGCCTCACTTTGTGAGAAGAATTGGCCCCAAGCCCCTGCCAGACTGGCGTCACCAGCTCCTAAATTTGTAGCACTTGAGTCGGCCGCGGCAGAACTATCTGTGCGCGATGGCTTTCCGCGCAGCTCGTCATAGTGGCCCGCGCTGGCCATGCATTGGTGCGCTTGGGCCATTACACCGATGTTGGGGTTGGCTTGCGGGGAAGTAGGTTCGGGCAAAGTATTCACGGGCTGCCAGTATGCCAGCAGCTACCCCTGCCTAGCCGAGTGGCAAAACGTCCAAATTGCTGTAAGCGGTTTTGAGCCAAGTCTTGACGCGTTGGCGCTCTAGCATACCCAACGCATCCGGGCCGCTGGTGGTGTGAATGGCTCCCCAAAAGCTGGCGTTTTGGCGGTCAATCTTGCGCATGCTGCCTTCGTGCAGTTGCGCCAGGCTGATAACGTGGCCGCCTAATGCTTGGGCTTTTTTGAGGGCGTTGGACTCTTCTAGCTGCGAGAAATCGCTGCCTCGGCCCAAGTTTTTCACTACGATGTAGTTGGGGCCAGCCCCGTAGGTGGCCACCAGGCGGTCCAGCAGGTCGACCGAGTCTTTGCCTGCATCGGCCACATGCCAAAAGTTGACCGTCACGCCAATGCTGGCCATCAGCGACACCAAATCGGAGTCTTTGATCCAGCGGGCCAGGGGGGCTGCGGTTTGCGCGGCCAAATCAACAATTACATTGGGTGGATCGCCAGCCACGGGTTCTTCCTCGAACACACCGGCGATTAAGTCCAAGCCTTCGTAAGTGTCCACCACCACGGGGGACGCAAAGTCTGAGTAAAAGCGTGTGAACGAGGTGTGCGAGCGATCGGTATCAAAGCCAGTGAATGCGCGGCCCTTGTCGATGAAATACTGGGCCAACAGACGTGCGACAACAGACTTGCCCACGCCGCCTTTTTCGCCGCCGATGAAATTGATAGAAGACATAGTTTTTCCTAAACGGGAGCTTGGTGTGCTAAATCAGGGGATAAAAGCAATTACCGTGCAAGGTTACCCGCGTAAATCGATAAACTGCACGCCATGAAAAATTCTTCTCATTTACTGCGAGTTGCGGTAGTGGCACTGTGCGTTCAAATACTTATGGGTTGTGCTGTGGTGGCCGTGGCTGACGCAGCAGTCACCGTGTTGGCTACCGGTGTAAAGGCCGGAGCTAAAGTGGCTGGTGCCGTGGTTAACGCGGTGGTGCCCGACTAACGCTGATTTTTAGCGCTGACCCCTACGCTGCTCGCGCAGCATGAACAGGTAAAGCCCCTCCACTTTGTCGCGTGCCCACGGTGTTTTGCGCAAAAACGCCAAGCTGGATTTCACGCTGGGGTCTAGGCAAAAGCAGCGAATGGGGATGCGTTGGCCCAACTCTTCCCAACCGTAAAAATCAGACAACGCGGTAACGATGGCCTCCAGGGTCATGCCATGCAGAGGGTTGCGGGGTTGGCCGGGTTCGGTGAGGGAAGCAGTTGGAGCAGTCATGCCTGTAATTAAACCGCAACTGTGCATGAAATTAGGTTTTTACAAAGGCTTGGGACTGTGACATAGCCGCTGCGGTGTACCGCAGGTCCTGGGATACCCGTGCGTCGGTGGATAACAGGGCCCAGAAATGTCCCGCTGCATGCCTGATGGCCGCCCGTGCAAGGGTCACGTCTGGGTCAAAGGGCTGGTATTCCACTAAGCCCAGCGCATGATCGGGCCGCCAGCGCATGGGAAGCATGTCATAGACGGGGGCGAGCGACAGTTGTCCGCGTAGGATTTGTCGCAGGCTGCTGCCCTGGGCATACAGGCTGAGGTTGCCCGAGTGCATGTCGGTGTTGCCAATTAGGCGGCCAAATTGAAGAAGGTCATGTGCTTTGGCAGCATCGGTGGCGGACAGTTTTCCTTTGGCGCAGAGTGCCTCGCACGTGGCACTCCAATTGCGGTAGGGCTCTTTGACAAAACCCTGGTGTGCTGCACCTACGGACACCACATGTTTGCGTCCGCCCATACGTGTACGGTCAAAACGACGGCTCAGCAAATACGTACGGGTGTCTGTTTGAATAATGCTAGTGTGGGCCGCATCGATCTGGGCCTCCAAGAGTGCGCGCGAGGCAAGCTCTTCTGCGCACAAAAGATCGTTCCATCGCTCACCATATGCCGTATTGCGCGGGGGCGAAAACTTCACGATCAGTGCATCACCTGACTCATGAACCGCCAAAAACTTGGGCTGTTCGCCACCCGCAGATGATCCTGTTGGTAGCGTGCTGGCCACGTCCAAGGCGGCAGTGTCCAACACTGCGTCAGGTTCCCTGTTCGGAATGATGGGTACGACGCCTTTGGTGGCATCATTGCCCAAGAGTAACGCGCCAGGCGCGTCTTGGGTGTGCAGCGCTGCAATCAGAGACGCGCGTGCATCCCATCTCTCGGGGTTGCTGTCGATGTCTTCGTTGGCTAACTTCTTCGCCAAGATGCGGCCCAAAAACCCCTCTGCTTTCAAGCCCGACAAAAACCAAGGCAGTTGCTTGTCGCGCATGGGTTCAAAAAGCATATCGACGCCCTCACCACCGATGTGGATGTGAGATTTCGCCAAAAAACTCAGCGTGCCCAGTCGATGGGGAAGGCCCTGTGCATCGATTAAAAAAATAGGCTGCTGTGCCGGGTGGTTGCCGATGGGTTCGGCCAATGCGTACCGGCTGGATCTCGCTGCCCCCATAAAAATCAACGTATCTTCAAGCGAAGCCAGCAGCCGTGAAATTTTGGGCTGGCTCACTCCAAAATGCTTTTGTAGCTCAACCGATGTCATGGCACCACGGCGCCCCAACTCGGTGACTAGGTCAACTTTATTGAGGACGGCCGGCATAATTTTTGACTAGATAATAATTTTAAAAACCTATTATCTATCAATGTTTTACGCTGGAAATTGAATGAATATGGAATAAATAATCACCCATTTAAAAATCACAATTGCCGACGCAGATCCCGCGTAAACGGAAACTCCTTGCTGCCGGGTACGTTGATAGTGGCTGGCGGCACGTTCATCACGCCGGGGGTGTGGCCCATGGCAACAAAGCGCGACATGCGGCGGCTTTCTGCCTCGAAGCTGTTAACCGGGAAGCTCTCATAGTT
>JBJOLD010000093.1:0-2793 GCA_046045765.1 Pseudomonadota bacterium
CTGCTGCGCGAGATTGAGCATGAGAACTTCCAGGTGCTGCACCAGCGCATCAAGCTCACCCCACTGCGCAAACTGTGGCTGGCGTGGAAGGTTCAGGCTTTGGGCAGGCTGTGAACATGGCCCCCACGGTCGCCCACTGCGTGTGGCTCCCTGCCCCCCAACGGGGCCGCGTTTTGTCTTGGGGCTGCCCGGCGGCCAAACCTGCCTCAGCTTGCCTATGAGAGTTGCAATAGTCGGCGCCGGTTGGGCGGGCATGGCGGCGGCGGTTGCTGCGGTACAAAAAGGCCACGCTGCTACTGTTTTTGAAGCAGCCCGCGCAGTCGGCGGGAGGGCTAGAGCGTTAAATGGTACTTTGCCAGACGGCACACCGGTGGTGCTGGACAACGGCCAACACATCATGATTGGGGCTTATACCGAGACGCTGCGACTCATGCAGTTGGTGGGCGTCAAACCCCAAACCGCACTCCTGCGCACCCCCTTGAATTTGCAGTTTGCCGATGGCAGCGGCTTGGCCTTGCCCGCGTGGCCAGCGCCGCTGGACGCGCTGGCGGGCATGCTGACGGCAGGCGGCTGGGGCTGGGCGGACAAATGGTCGCTGCTGCGCGCCTCGGCAAAGTGGCAGTTGCAAGGTTTTAATTGCCCGGCACGCACCACCGTGACCGACCTGTGCGCCACGCTTACCCCCACCGTGATCAACACGCTGATTGACCCGCTGTGTGTGTCGGCCCTCAACACCCCGGCCCAGCGCGCCAGCGGGCAGGTATTTTTGACGGTGCTGCGCGATTCGCTGCTGGGGGGGCAAGGCAGCTCCAACTTGCTGTTGCCCATGACCGATTTGGCCAGCCTGTTTCCGCAGGCGGCCGCGCAGTGGCTGGCATCGCGCGGCGCGGAGGTGCGGCTGGGTGCGCGGGTAGAGTCGCTGCGCAATCTGGTTACCAAGCCATCTCCGCAATGGCAAGTGAACGGCGAATCGTTTGACGCCGTTATTTGGGCTACTTCATCATCAAATGCGGCTGCAGCAATCACCCAGTATGCGCAAGCAGCTCCTGAATTAATAGCAAACTCAGTATCCCGTTGGGCTGCAACTGCCCAGGCTTTGCAGTTTGAAGCCATCGCCACCGTCTACGCATGGGCTCCTGGTGCGCGCCTGCGCCAGCCCATGCTCTCACTGCACAGCACGTCAGCTACGACCGCTACAGCAACCACACCCGACACCCCCGCCGCGCCCGCGCAGTTCGTCTTCGACCGCGGCCAGCTCGGCGGCCCGGCAGGCCTGTTGGCTTTTGTGGTCAGCGCCAGCAACGACGACCGCGACACCTTGCAAGCCCAGGTGCTGGCCCAAGCGCAGGCCCAACTCGGCCTGACCCTGAAGCCAGTGCAAACCGTGGTGGAAAAGCGCGCCACCTTTGCCTGCACGCCCGCACTGGTGCGCCCGCCCATGCACATCGCCCCCGGCCTACTGGCCTGTGGCGACTACATAGTGGGCCCCTACCCCGCCACGCTGGAAGGTGCGGTGCGCAGCGGCTGGGCTGCGGGAAATACGCTATGAAAACTTTTTGAAATTTATCGACACCTTGCTGGAGGCTGGTACATCTAAACGGTATTTAGGTGGCCAAACACACCGAGAGCACACTCACGCTAGAGCCTGCACCTTAGCAGGCTGCGCCAGTTCGTTATTCCGCTGTCAGCAAGTCGCACAGCTCCAGCATGGTGGTAACTGTGGCGTGGGGCTCTTGGGGCTGACTCCAAAGATGGTCTGCGCGGTTAACCCAGGCGGTTTGCATGCCCACATTCAGCGCGCCAATCACATCCAGATTCGCGTCGTCACCCACATGCAGTATCTGGTGCGGCTCCAGGCCCAGGTGCAGGGCTGCTGCCTGAAAAATTCTCGGATCGGGCTTGCCCACGCCCACATCCTGCGCGTTGATGCTGGCCACAAAGAATTCACCAATGCCGATTTTGTGCACGTCTGCCGTGCCGTTGCTTAAGCCCACGATGGGGTAGCGCTGCGCCAGCCACTTCAGGCCTGGCAGCGCGTCGTCGAACAGCGTCACTTCCATGCGGGCGGCAAAAAATTCGTTAAACGCGGGCTCGGCTAAGGCAGGGTCTTCACCCGCGCGATGCAGGCCTAGGCGAATAGATTCGCGGCGCATGGCGTTCAGGTCGTGGTGCAACTTGGGCCACCGGTCGTGTGCCAGAGCGCGCAGTTCTTGTCGCACATGCTGGCTTTGCATCAGGTCAGCCGTGGCGGGAGCATGCAGTTGCAGCCATGCCAGCAGCCGTTTTTCAGCCCGCTCGATGGTGGGCCAAATGGGCCACAGCGTGTCGTCCAGGTCCAAGGTTATTGCCTTGATGTGAGAAATTTGCAACATAGGTGCGGGAGAATACCGCATGCCATTTTCTAAAGAACCCCCTTACGCACACGGCCAAGCGCCACGCACCGCAGTTTTGTGGTGCAACCTGGGCACGCCTGACGCCCCCACCACAAAGGCCGTGCGCCGCTACCTGGCGGAATTTTTAAGCGACCACCGTGTGGTCGAAATCCCGCGCCTGCTGTGGCTGGTGATCCTGCACGGCATTATTTTGCGGTTTCGCCCTGCCAAATCAGCCGCTAAATACGCCAGCGTGTGGACGCCCGAGGGCTCGCCGCTCAAGGTGTGGACTGAGAAACAAAGCAAGCTGTTGCAAGGCTGGCTGGGCCAGCGCAATCACAACGTCAAAGTGCGTTGGGCCATGCGCTATGGCAGCACGTCTATCGCATCGCAACTGGACGCCATGAAAGCCGAAGGCGTG
>JBJOLD010000148.1:0-4012 GCA_046045765.1 Pseudomonadota bacterium
GATGGTTATCAAACTATTTTGCGCTGGGCTTTGCGCCACAAGCTAGCCACAGTGGTGGTGGCGGTGGTTATTTTCATAACCAGTCTGTTTATGGTGCCACTGCTAGGTACCGAGTTTGTACCCAAGTCAGATTTTTCGGAAACCAATCTCAGCTTCAATACTCCGGTAGGGTCATCTTTGGAAGTAACCGAAGCAAAAGCACGGCAAGTGGAAGCCATCATTCGTGAATTCCCTGAGGTGCGATACACCCTGTCCACCATCAACACAGGCAATGCACAGGGCAAGATGTACGCCAACATTTACATCCGCCTGGTGGACCGCAAGGCGCGCGGCTTCAGTGTGGACCAAATGTCGGTTGTGCTTAGGCAGCGCCTGAGTAAAGTGCCCGGCATTACAGTTACCCATGTGGGTTTACTCGATTCGGTGGGCGGTCAAAAGCAGGTGTTGTTCTCGATCCAAGGCCCGGATACCGCCGAGTTGCAGCGTCTTACACAGGTGTCGCTAGACTCGATTCGTACCATTCCTGGCTTGGTAGATTTGGACTCGACAGTTAAGCCCAACAAGCCTACGCTGGATATACAAGTGAGGCGCGATGTGGCATCCGACCTGGGCCTGAGTGTGGCCCAAATCGGCACCGCACTGCGTACGCTAGTCGCAGGCCAAACCGTAGGCAACTGGCGCGCACCCGACGACCAGACCTACGACGTCAATGTGCGTCTGGCACCCGAAGCGCGTAACTCAGCGCAAGACTTAAATCAACTGCCGTTCACCGTTGGAAGCAATACCGATGGCAGCCCGCGCGTAGTGCGGTTAAATCAAGTGGCGACCGTGCGTGAGAGCACTGGTTCCAACCAAATTAACCGCCGTGACCTGACCCACGAAGTTGCCATCAGTGCCAACGTTTCGGGCCGTTCAGCAGGTGAAGTGTCTGCCGACATCACCAAAGCCATGAATGCAATTGACCTACCACCTGGCTACAGCTACAAGTTCAACGGCTCCACCAAAGACATGGGCGAGGCGTTTGGTTACGCCATCTCCGCATTGGTGCTCGCAGTGGTGTTCATCTACATGATTTTGGCCAGCCAGTTCAAAAGCTTTTTACAGCCATTGGCCTTGATGACAGCGCTACCGCTCACGTTGATTGGGGTGGTGCTGGCACTCATGATGTTCAACTCTACGTTATCGATGTTCTCTGTGATTGGCGTAGTGATGCTGATGGGCTTGGTAACCAAAAATGCTATTTTGCTGGTGGACTTCGCTATCCGTGCGCGTGAAGATGGCATGGAGCGCTCTGAGGCGCTGTTAATGGCCGCCAAAGTGCGTCTGCGCCCTATTTTGATGACCACACTAGCTATGATTTTTGGCATGGTGCCATTGGCCTTTGCCCTGACAGAAGGGTCAGAGATGCGGGCACCCATGGGTCAAGCAGTCATTGGTGGTGTCATTACATCGTCACTCCTAACTTTGGTTGTAGTGCCGGTGGTTTATTGCTATATGGACGATCTGGCCCACTGGACCAAACGCAAACTGGGCTTGGGGAAAAACACCGCCCTTTAGAATTTAATACAATTGAAAACATACCCCATGGAGTATAAAATGAACCTTGAACAAGCCCGTTTCAACATGGTTGAACAACAAATTCGCCCTTGGAACGTACTAGACCTGTCCATACTTGAGTTGCTGTCCACCGTAAAGCGTGAAGCCTTTGTACCCACGGCCTTCAAAGACTTGGCTTTTGCGGACACTGAACTACCCCTGGGTCACGGTCAGTGCATGTTGGCGCCCCGTTTGGAAGCGCGCCTGTTACAAGACGTAGGCGTGCAACCCCATGAAAGCGTGTTGGAAATCGGCACCGGCTCTGGCTACATGACTGCGCTGCTGGCGCACCGTGCGCACAAAGTTACCAGCCTTGAACTCAATCCCGATTTGCTCAACACCGCACGCACCAATTTGCGTAACGCGGGCGTGCAAAACGTGGAAGTAAAGCAAGCTGATGGTGCACAGTTGACCGCGGCTGATGGCAGCTATGACGTCATCGTGCTCAGCGGCTCGGTGACCGAAGTACCCCAGAACCTACTGCAAATGCTCAAAGTTGGTGGGCGTTTTGCCGCCGTAATAGGTAATGACCCTGTAATGTGTGCCACTTTTGTTACGCGCACCAGTACGACAGATTTCCGGACCGCGCAGCCTTGGGATTGCGACGCACCGCGCCTACAAAACTTCCCCGAGCCATCCAAATTTCAGTTTTAAATTTTTATCAGAAAACGTCATGATCGCCCAAGTTCGCCCCAAAGACCTGCCTACCTGGCTTGAAGCCGCACGCCAATATAGCGAACCCATCGTGCTCGATGTGCGTGAGCCACACGAACTGCAATTGGCCAGCATTACGGCAAACGGTTTTAACTTGATCGCTATGCCGATGGGCGTAGTTCCTCCGCGCTTGGCCGAGCTAGACCCCCAGCAACCTATTGCATGCCTGTGCCACCATGGCGGTCGCAGCATGCAGGTGGCTGCATTTTTGGAGTCTCGTGGCTTTGCGCATGTGGCCAATATTGCGGGCGGCATCAACGCCTGGTCCGCTGAAGTGGACCCCACGGTTCCACGGTACTGAATTCCTACGAAAGACTGCTATGTCACGCACACGTTTCCCATTTGCCTTGCGCGCAATTCCCCTGTTCATTGCCATGGGTGCTGGCACACTGCCGGTCCAGGCCCAAAGCTTATTGGACATGTACACCGCTGCACGCGGATTTGATGCGACCTACCAGTCGGCAAAATCCCAATACGATGCCAGTATGGCCAAAGCGGACCAAGCCCAGGCGCTGATGTTGCCCACGGCCAATCTGGGGGCATCACTGAGCCGCAGCAGCCAAGAGGTGCTGCCGGGTGCCGAGCGTGGCTATGGTGCGCAAAGCGCCACCTTGAGTGCATCGCAACCCTTGTACCGCCCCGCCAATCTGGCCAGCTACGAGCAAGGCAAAAAGCAGGTAGATCTGGCACAAGCACAGCTCAAGCAAGCCGAGCAGGATTTGATTGTGAAGGTTAGCCAGGCCTACTTCGATGTGCTGGCATCCAGCGACAATTTGGCTTTCGTCAAGAGCCAAAAAACGGCGGTTGCCGAGCAGCTGGCATCTGCCAAGCGCAACTTTGAGGTGGGCACCTCCACCATCACCGACTCACGCGAAGCGCAGGCGCGCTACGACCTCGTCATTGCGCAAGAACTTGCGGCTGACAACGATGTGCTGGTCAAAACACTGGCACTCAACCAACTCACCGGTTTGGTGAATGCAGCGCCCAAGGCGCTGACTACGCCCGTGCTGTTGACTGGCGTGGAGCCCAATAATGTCGAGCAATGGGTGGGCAATTCAGAAGCCAACCACCCCGGCATCAAACAACTGGCGGTGGCGCTGGACGTTGCCAAGCTGGAAACCGCCAAGGCCGAAGCCGGCCACAAGCCCACGCTGGACCTGACCGGCAGCTACACCATGGCCAACAGCCAAAAAGGCAGCTCCAGCGGCCCCGCCGCCTACGACACCCGCAGCAACGTGGCGACTGTGGGCCTGAGCTTCAACCTGCCCCTGTTTGCCGGCTTTGCCACGCAAAACCGTATCAAGGAAACACTGGCCCTGGAAGACAAGGCCCGCACCGACCTGGAAGCCAGCCGCCGCACCGTGGCGCAGGGCACCCGCACCGCCTTCTTCGGCGTGCTCTCGGGCCAGGGCCAAGTCAAGGCGCTGGAAGCGGCCGAGGCCTCCAGCCAGAGCGCGCTGGACGCCAACAAGCTGGGCTACCAGGTGGGGGTGCGCATCAACATCGATGTGCTGAATGCCCAGAGCCAGCTGTTCCAGACCAAGCGTGATCTGGCCAAGGCCCGCTACGATGTGCTGGTGGGAGGCTTGAAGCTCAAGCAAGCCAGCGGCATCCTGTCCGCAGACGACCTCAAGCCCATCAACAGCCAACTGACGAACTAAGGCGCGGTTGCCGCTACGGCGGCACAGCACCAGGCCCTGAA
>JBJOLD010000149.1:0-2802 GCA_046045765.1 Pseudomonadota bacterium
CGGAATTCCCGTGGCGGGGCTGAAAATTTCTTTCATGGTGTACAGCGGGCTGGTGCCAATATCGCCATACACCACCCCCAGTGCGCCCAGGGTCAGCGCGGCCGTGCTGTCCCGTTGTGCAGTTTTACTCATACGTTTGGTTCCAACAGTCTAGAAAGCCTGACTGTGGCCGCAGACGTATCAGGATCACATAAGGATGGCTTTACGCAGCCGCGTCAAACCACAGCCAGCCGGTAACCAACGCCAGTCTCGGTCAACAGATGGCGTGGCTCTGCGGGGTTGACCTCGATCTTGGCGCGCAGCTGCCCCATGTAGAGCCGCAGGTAGTGCGTGTGTTCAGTGAACTCTGCGCCCCACACATCGGCCAGCAATTGCCGGTGCGTCACCACGCGGCCCGCACTGCGCACCAGCCGTGCCAGCAAATTGAATTCGGTGGGGGTCAGGTGCACGGTGTTTTCACCACACAGCACGGTGCGCGTCACCAGGTCCACTGCTAGGTCGTCCAACTGGTGGGCAGTCACAGCCGCAGCCAAGGTGGTGCCCCGGTGGCGCAAAGCCACACGAATGCGGGCCAGCAGCTCGCCCACGTTAAAGGGCTTGGTGAGGTAGTCGTCCGCACCGGCATCGAGCAGCTGAATTTTTTGCGCTTCCTGGTGGCGCGCGGACACCACCAAAATGGGCAGCGCGAGGTGCTTGCGAATGTGCTGCACCAGTTCCAGTCCATCGCCATCGGGCAGGCCCAAGTCCAGCACCACCACGTCGGGCGTGCTGTGCTGCAATAGGGCGCGCGCCTCGCTCAGGGTCACCGCCGTCTGCACCTCAAAGCCCTCGACCGACAGCGACGACTGCATCATGCTGCGGATTTCGCGGTCGTCTTCAACAATCAATACGCGCATGGTCATGGTGTTTCCTCTTGTGCGTCCCCTGTTGCGGCCACTTCCGCGCCCAGTGCGGGCTGCACCGGGTTGAACGTCAGATAAAAGTTGAAGCTGTTGCCCCCGCCCTGGCGCGCCTTGACTGCCATGGTTGCACCGTGCACTTGGGCAATGGCCCGGCACAGCGCCAGCCCCAAGCCCGCTCCACGCTGGCCTGAGTGGTCGCTGCGGGCGTAAGGCTGAAAAATTGCTTCGTGCAGCGATTCGGCAATCGTGGTGCCCCGGTCTTTCACCATCACCACCATCTGCTGCGCTGTGGTGCGCACCACCAAATCCACGGGCCCATCGCTGTACTTCAGCGCGTTGTCCAGCAGGTTGCCAATCAGCTGCGCAATCAACACCGGGTCCACCTCGATCAGCGGAAGGTTTTTGGGAATTTTTGCGCTGATGCGTTGCTGCGTATCCCGCAGGCGCATGCGGCCCAGCACGGCACCGGCAATTTCTTCCATCGACTCCCAGCCACGGTGCATCGGCAGTGCGGCATTGGTCAGCTGCACCAGCTGCAACGTGTTTTCGGTCACGTTGGACAAATAGTGCGCCTCGGTCACGATACTGCCCAGCAGACGTTGCCGTTCATTGGGTGTGAGTTTGTCGCCCTGGCTCTGCAACGCCGATGCAGCGCCCACCACGGCCGCCAAGGGCGTGCGCAAGTCATGCGATATGGCGGCCAAAAAGGTGCTTTGCACTTGCTGGCGTTGCGCCTCTAAATGCGAGGCTTGAATCGCTGCCGCCATCTTGAGCCGGGCCAGCGCCTGGGCCAACAACAGGCACAGAGCCTGCGCGTGCTCGCGCCCTTCTTCGTCAGCTGCTTGCACATTCTCAACACACACGGCACCTTGTCTTTGGTCGGCACTGGCCAGCGGGATGTACCAGGCGTTGAGCCCCGGCCAGCGCCCCGTGCCCGGGCCCAGGGTGGCGGCTTCACGCAGGCAACTGGCCAGGCCATCTTGCAATGCCGCGAAGCGTTCGGACGAGCTCACCAGCGCCTTTGCCACGTCCAACAGTGCGAGAGTATTGGGGCCTTGAAATGCCGCATCCAGCGACTGCAGGCCCATACTGGCGACCTCTTGCGCGGCCGTCGCGCTGGCCAATGCGCTGGCCAGCGCTTGCAACTGGTGCGCCCGCTGCGCATTGCGCCGGGCGACCTCCGTCTTGTTACGCAGCTTAGCCGTCAGATGGCTGATGGCCAAGGCCACCACCAGCATGGTGCCCAGCGCAATCAGGTGCTCTTGGCTTTCAACCTCAAACGTCCAGCGTGGTGGCACAAAAAAGAAGTTGAAGGCGATGACCGCCCCCAATGCACACACCACCGACGCCAGCGTGCTCAAGGTAGTGGCCGCCACCACTACGGCCAGCACGTAGAACATGGACTGGCTGGTTAGCGACACATGCTGGTCCAGTGCGGCGCCTGCCAGGGTTGCCGCCACCAACAGGGCCAGCACGGCGCCCCAGGTACGCACCGGGGATGGACTATTTGCTGCTTGCGTGTTTGTCATACGTCCAGCGTATCACCGGGCGCATTAGGTTTGTATTAGGAAGCCATTTTGGCCTGCAGCCCTCGTGGATATTGCGTAAGTAGCTATAGAAACAATAGCAAAACCTACGCAATACGCGGTTTCACCTTGGCTGCCGCCAGCTTGGCGTTGGTGCGGGCTACTTCCACATCGGCATCAAACGCCAGTGCCACGCCCATACGGCGCTTGGTGAAGCTTTCGGGCTTGCCAAACAGGCGGATGTCGGTGTTGGGCACGCGCAGCGCATCAGCCACGCCGTCAAACACAATGCCTTTGGCCTCCACGCCACCGTAAATCACGGCGCTGGCACCGGGGGTACGCAGTGCAGTGTTCACCGGCAGGCCCAAAATGGC
>JBJOLD010000175.1:0-2543 GCA_046045765.1 Pseudomonadota bacterium
GCAGACAGCCTGACCAGGTTGGCGGGTACGCTGAGCCATGGCCAAAAGCAGTGGCTCGAAATTGGCATGCTGTTGATGCAAGACCCCAAGCTCTTGCTGCTCGATGAACCGGTCGCGGGCATGACAGACCAGGAAACCGAGCGCACTGCCGAGTTGTTTCTATCACTCAAAGGTAAGCACTCGCTGATGGTGGTGGAGCATGACATGAGCTTTATCCGCACCATTAGCGACATCGTTACCGTGCTGTGCGATGGCTCGGTTTTGGCCCAAGGCACGCTCGACCAGGTGCAGGCAGATCCGCGTGTGATTGAAGTCTATTTAGGCCGCTAACAAAATGCTGACCGTTAAAAACGTAAATCAATACTATGGTGGCTCGCATATCTTGCGCGATGTGAGCCTGAATGCGCAGCTTGGCAAAGTCACCGTGGTGCTAGGCCGTAATGGTGTGGGTAAAACGACGCTGCTCAAATCTATGATGGGTTTGATACCCATTAAAACGGGTTCTATTGAGTTGGACGGCAAACCCATCCATCACGCCACGCCCTACGAGCGCGCACGTGCGGGTATGGGGTTTGTTCCGCAGGGGCGTGAAATATTTGCACGGCTGACCGTGGAAGAAAACCTGCGCATGGGTTTGGCTTTTAAGCCTGCCAGCACGCCCATTCCTCCAGAGTTGTATGAACTGTTTCCAGTTCTCAAGCAAATGCTGAATCGGCGTGGCGGCGATTTGTCAGGCGGGCAACAGCAGCAGTTGGCGATTGCCCGCGCTCTGGCCGCAAAACCGCGTGTGTTGATATTGGATGAGCCCACCGAGGGCATACAGCCCAGCATCATCAAAGACATTGGGCGCGTTATCCGCATGCTGGCCGACCAAGGAGATATGGCCATCGTGCTGGTGGAGCAGTACTACGACTTTGCCCAAGAGCTTGCAGACGACTACGCGGTAATGGAGCGTGGGGCCGTGCTGGCGCGTGGCAAGGGTCCAAATATGGAGATTGACGGGGTAAGAGCCCTGGTAGCCATTTGAAGCACTTACTCAGCGCTACATAGACCAAATGCGCGGGAAAACAGGGCGCATAGACCAAAGTTCTTTTCTCCAACCATTGCGTATTTGGCGCAGCAGCTGCATTGCGGGTTCCACCAAAGGAGCCAGTACTCTGACCACAATAACATGCCTATTGGGGCTGGTTACACCAGCGGTGCAGCCCAATGCATGGCTTGCAATTAGCCCTCGTGCACAGTCCAATACTAATTGTTTGCGGTAGCGCTCAATCACAGAGCCCGTTGTCAGGTACAAACTTGCGAGGCAGCGCATGCCAGACAGACCAACCGCACTGTTGAGTAAGCGTTGATCTGATCCGTCAATCACGCCGCGCTCAAGCCAAACACCAGGTACCTCCAGATGCTGGCAATAGGAGCCAGTTTCAAAAGGCTGTTGGGCATGGGGTAGCCCTAGCGCAGTCACGTCCCAGCCAATGAGCTCTGCGCCAGGCGCTAATTGCATGGTCAACCGGTTCTCGGCTTGGCAGCCGCTGTAGCACAGGGCTTCTAGCGGCAGCCACTCCATCCGTGACCCTTCTTCCATGTGAATATGCGTTCGTTGCTGCGCAAGGGCGCCCTCTGAGCGATAAAAACGAGTGGCACCGGGAGTGGTGACCAAGGCGTGACTGCCAGCCTGGCAGTGGATGGAGATATCCAATGTATCCCCGCCCACTAAACCACCTGGTGGATGCACCAGAACGTTGTGGCACACCGCATCACCCTCTGGGTACAGACTTTGCAAAATGCGCAACGGTCCACTATGAATATGGCGAGCGACGGTACGGTTTGAGTCCAACCGGTAGTCGATATTCAGTTGCGCATGCCAAGCCATTAAAAACGCATGTAATTACTTGGATTTTTGCAGGAGCTTGGTTAGTTGTTATTCGAGCTGCGGTGGGCCCAACCGGTGGTGTGTTTTTCGACGGCACTGAACAGCTCGTACATCACCATGGCCATTGCCCCAACGACAACCAAGCCAGCAAAGGCCAAGCCCATTTGCATGGAGGACCCCGCCGAAATCAACAGGTAGCCAATGCCCTCGTTAGCAGCCGTCATTTCCGAGACGGTAGTTCCCACAAATGCCAGGGTAATAGCAACTTTCAGTGAGCCATAAAAATACGGCATGGAGCGAGGCAAACCTACCTTGATCAGCACATCCCAACGCTTTGCTCCCAGCACCCGCAGCACGTCTTCCAGCTCGGGTTCTAACGTGGCTAGCCCGGTGGCTATATTTACCATAATGGGGAAGAAGCTGATCAAAAACGCGGTCAGGATGGCGGGGCCCACGCCGATGCCGAACCACACCACCAAAATGGGCACAAACGCAGCTTTGGGTAATGCGTTAAACGCGGTCATTAGAGGATATACGGCTGCATAGGCCAACCTTGAACTGCCGATAACGAAGCCAAGCAAAACGCCCACCACAATGGCAATGCCAAAGCCCACCATGGTGACCCAAAAAGTCCTCCATGCATGCCCGGCAATGATGCCTTTGAATTCCC
>JBJOLD010000191.1:0-6681 GCA_046045765.1 Pseudomonadota bacterium
GCGGTGCAGTGCGCTTTCGGGGCGAGCAGATCAGTGGCTTGTCGGCCCGCCGCATTGCACAAACCGGCATGGCACGCACTTTCCAGCACGTAAAGATGATCCCCGATATGACGGTGCTGGAGAACGTGGCGTTAGGTGCCCATGTGCGCGGCAAGCAAGGTGTGTTGTCCGCCATGGCACGATTGGACCGCGCCGAAGAAAAGCAGTTGTTCAAAGAAGCCCAGCGCCAGCTGGAGCGCATTGGCATGGGCGACTACCTGCACGAGATGGCGGGCAACTTGGCCATGGGCCCACAGCGCCTGCTCGAGATAGCACGGGCTCTGTGTGTCGATCCCGCACTGCTGTTGCTGGACGAGCCCGCAGCGGGTTTGCGCCACAAAGAAAAACAAGCGCTGGCCGGCGTGCTGCGCCAGTTGCAATCTGAGGGCATGAGCATCTTGTTGGTGGAGCACGACATGGACCTGGTGATGGACGTGTGCGACAAGCTGGTGGTCATGGAATTTGGCACCCAGCTGATGGAGGGCACCCCGACTGAGGTGCAACAAAGCCCCGTAGTGCGTGCTGCCTACTTGGGCACCGAGCATTGAGACCACAACCATGACCACACCTATTCTCAAAGTGAACGGCCTGCGCGCTGGCTACGGCCGCGCCGAGGTATTGCACGGCATCGATCTGCACGCCGACAAGGGCAGCGTCATCACGGTGATTGGCCCCAACGGCGCGGGCAAGTCCACCTTGCTCAACACGCTGATGGGCGTGCTGCCCGGGCAGGGCGGCATTGAATTCAATGGCGAGGCAGTGGGCGCGCTGACCCTGGAAGACCGCGTCATGCTCGGTGTGGCCTTGGTGCCGGAGCGGCGCGAATTGTTTGGCACCATGTCGGTGGAAGACAACCTGGTGCTGGGCGGTTTTCGCCAGGTGCGCCTGGGCAATAAAGGCTGGCGTGACCAGCTGGAGGTGGTGTTCGAGTTGTTCCCCCGCCTCAAAGAGCGCCGCGTGCAACTCGCAGGTACGCTGTCAGGCGGCGAGCGCCAGATGCTGGCAGTGGGCCGTGCGCTGATGTCGCGCCCCACCTTGCTGATGCTCGACGAGCCCAGCCTGGGCTTGGCTCCGCTGATCGTGAAAGAAATTTTCCGCACGATTGACGGGCTGCGCAAAACCGGCGTGACCACCTTGTTGGTGGAGCAAAACGCCCGTGCCGCGCTGGAAACTGCCGACTATGGCTACGTGCTGGAAATGGGTGAAATTGCCCTGCATGGCCCTGCCAATGAGTTGGCAACCGACTCACGGGTGATTGACACCTATTTGGGCGCAGCGCGCAAGAAAGAAACGGCATGAGCTACCAGGCACCGCTGGCGGACATCAACTTCATCGTGCACGACGTGCTGCAAGCGCCTGCCCAGTTGCAGGCGTTGATACCTTATGCAGATACCGATGCTGATTTGATGCACCAGGTGCTGGACGAGGCGGGCAAGTTTGTCAGCGAAGTCATCGCGCCTTTGAACCGCGATGGAGATGAGATTGGTTGCCGCTTCGATGCGGGCACTGTCACCACTCCGCCGGGCTTTAAGGATGCCTACCAAGCCTTCTGGCAAGCGGGCTGGCCCGCGTTGGCCTCTGCGCCAGAGGACGGCGGTCAAGGTCTGCCTGCCATGTTGGAGGCGGTGCTGTATGAAATGCTCAGTGGTGCCAACCACGGTTGGACCATGGCTCCGGGCTTGCTGCATGGTGCCTACGAGTGCCTGAAGCACCACGGCAGTGATGAACTCAAATCCACGTATCTGGAAAAAATTGCGACCGGCGAATGGCTGGCCACCATGTGCTTGACCGAGCCTCACGCGGGCAGCGATTTGGGGCTGGCGCGTACCAAGGCCATTCCCCAAGCAGATGGTACGTATTTGATCAGTGGCACCAAGATTTTTATCTCGGGTGGCGAGCATGATCTAAGCGACAACATCGTGCATCTGGTCTTGGCCCGTCTGCCCGAAGCACCTCCCGGGCCCAAAGGCTTGTCCTTGTTTTTGGTGCCCAAGCTCTATACCGATGGCAGCCGCAGCTCGGTGCATTGTGAACGCATCGAGGAGAAGATGGGCCTGCACGGCAGCCCTACCTGTGTCATGCGGTTTGACGATGCCTCTGGATGGATCGTCGGCGCGCCCGGCAAGGGCCTGAACGCCATGTTTGTGATGATGAACGCCGCGCGCCTGCACGTTGCTTTGCAAGGCATTGGCCTGCTGGAAGCGGCGTGGCAAAAGGCCGATGCGTATTCCAAAGAACGCCACCAGATGCGCGCCCCGGGCCGCGGCAAGTCCGCGGTACAAGCGGACCTGATAGCCGACCACCCTGCCATGCGGCGCGTGCTGGCTACCCAGCGGGCCTGGATTGACGGTGGCCGTGTACTGGCCTACCGCACCGCATTGGAACTGGATTTGTTAAAGCACCACCCCGACGCCGCGCGCAAAGCCGCCGCGCAAGTGTGGTGCAGCCTGGTTACGCCGGTGATCAAGTCAGCATTCACCCACCAGGCCTTTCACGGCGGAAGCGACTGCCTGCAGGTTTTTGGTGGCCACGGCTATGTGCGCGAGTGGGGCATTGAGCAGATCGTGCGTGATGCGCGCGTGGCCATGATTTATGAGGGTACCAACGAAATTCAGGCCATCGACCTGCTGGTGCGCAAGGTGCTGCCCGACGGCGGTGAGAGCTTGAAAACCATGCTCATTGCCTTGTGCGCGGAACTCGATGCCGACGGTATTGCGCACCCAGCCCTGCGCGCGCAAGTGGATACGCTGTGTGCCATGACGGCATCGTTGGTTGCCGCTTCGAAGGATCAGCCCGAGCTTCCCTACTGGGTAGCTGAAGACTTTTTACGTGCGGTGGTGGTGATCTTGCTAGCTTGGGCGTGGCACAAGATCGAGGTAACTGCTCCGTCGGCCGCAGAACCTTCGCGATGGACCGTTCCCGCCAGCGCGTTGCGACATTGGGTGTTGCCGGAGTTTGCGATGCGCGTGGGTATCATCAAAGCCCGCCTCCAGTAGGCCATTGCCAGACTGTTAGCTCGCACGGTATGCCCTCCAAGCCCGAGAACCCTTTTGTTGACAAGATAAACACCCGCTACCTGGAAACGTTACTGGGTTACAACGCACGCCGTGCGGCCTTGAGCATCATTGGTGTGTTTCTGGAGCGCTTGGCCGTGTACGACCTTCGCCCGGTGGACTTTTCAGTGCTTTCGCTGGTGACACATAACCCGGGCATCACCTCACGCCAGCTGTGCACTGCGCTGGGTATCTTGGCTCCCAATATGGTGGGCATGCTGAATGCGCTGGAAAAGAGGGGCTTGATTACCCGTTTGCCCCACCCTCATGATGGCCGCGCCATGGGGCTGCATTTGACGCAAGCCGGCCAAACCATGATGCGTGCTGCGGAAAAAACGGCAGCTCAGCTGGAGATTGACAGTACCCCCAAGCTCACGGCGGCAGAGCGCAAGATCCTTATTGGGCTGCTGAAGAAAATCTACAAGTAAGCTGGCAGGGCTGCCCGCGCTGCCCGTTGACGCATGGCGCAGGCCTTAGATCTGCGTGGGCACCTGTGCGTGGTCCAGATCAGGCCGATGCGCGGGGTCTACGTGCGTCATCAGATTGAGAACCCGGTGGCGCTGCAGCACTGCCTGGCGTGCTGCCACCGCAATGTTGTGCCCTGCTTCGACGGTGATGTTTGCGTCTACTTCGATATGGGCGTCCACCACAATCATGTCGCCCATTTTGCGGGTGCGAATGTCGTGTACTCCGGCCACGCCGGGGGTGGACACCAAGGTTTGGCGAATCGCCTGCACCTCTTCTTCATCCACTGCGCGGTCCATCAGGTCGTGCAATGCGTCCCAGCCAAAGCCCCAGCCCATCTTGCCCACCATAAAGCCCACAATCAGCGCGGCAATAGGGTCCAGCAGCGGGTAGCCCGCCATGTTGCCAATCAGGCCAATGCTCACTACCAAAGACGACGCTGCGTCTGACCGTGCATGCCAGGCGTTGGCTACCAGCATGCTGGATTTGACCGCCTTGGCCACGCGCAGCATGTAGCGAAACAGCAGCTCTTTGGACACGATGGCCGCGAGTGCTACCCATAAGGCGGTGGCGTGGGCGGTAGGAATGGTGTCAGGCGTTTGCAATTTGACAAAGGCCGACCAGACCATACCCAAGCCCACGGCAAGCAAAATGACCCCCAAGGCGAGGGACGCCGCAGTCTCGAACCGATAGTGTCCATAGGGGTGGTCGGTGTCTGCATCCTTTTGACCGTGGTGGCCCGCGAACAGCACGACAAAATCTGCCACCAAGTCGGAGAGTGAGTGAATGCCATCGGCAATCAACCCCTGTGACTTGGCCAGCACGCCGACCACGATTTGCGTGGTGGATAGCACCACATTGACTCCAACACTCACCCACGTACTGCGCGAAGCCGCAGCAGAGCGCTCGGCTGGCGTGTGGGTGCTGTGTTCGGATGCGTCGTCTAGATCAGTGAAATTCATACAAATGAGATCCGGGTTACAGCGTTACCAAGTGTGCAGCAGTGGCACCATGCACGGCAGACAGCGGTATGCGTTGGTCAAAACCCACCAAGCGACCACCATTTTCTACCGCCAGCGCCAACAGGTACACATCGGTTAATTGGCGTGGCCCATGCAAATGCGCATGGTGAAACCGCGAGCTATCCAGCATGCTGACGCTATCGCTCCACAGCTGGTGGTACGAGGTAGATGTAGCGCTTTGCAGCATGTTGACCAACACACCCAAGGGCTGCGGGCTGCTGTAGCCTGGCTGGCTCATGATGCGCAAAACGCCATTTTGAGTCATCGGACAGCTGGCCCATCCGAGCGCAATGTTGTCTTCCAGCCAAAGCGCGGCACGCTCGTGGTGAATGTGGTCGCGGTCATGCAGGGCAATCAACACATTAATGTCAAGCAGCGCACGCATCAATCAAATACCTTCGGCATCGCGCAAGCGGTCAATTAGCTCGTTACTAACAATGCCCCCACGCGGCGGCAAGGGGTGAATGCCAAAACCCGCCAGACGTTCCGACACCTGAGGTGGTGCATGTGGCGCTGCGGTACCGTAAGGCACACTGCTCCCCTGGGCAAACGCTTTTCGCACCAGCTCGCTAATGGTTTGGCCCAGTGACTTTTTGTCGCGCTGGGCCAATTCTTTGGCAGCAAATAGCACGTCATCGGCAATGTCTAACGTAGTGCGCATGGTGGGCTTTCAATTTGGGTGATGTTTGATGATATCGCATCAAACATCAAACATCAAACACCATGCCTCAACTCAAGTGCTTGCCTGCAATGCCAGCCAACTCAAACATGGTGACCTGCGGCTTGCCAAATACGGCGAGCAGCTTGGCATCTGCATTGATACTGCGTTTGTCTTTTGCGTCTTGCAGGTTATT
The DNA here is from genome assembly GCA_046045765.1 of Pseudomonadota bacterium. Lineage (GTDB taxonomy): Bacteria > Pseudomonadota > Gammaproteobacteria > Burkholderiales > Burkholderiaceae_C > Allorhodoferax. Next base: position 5,434 of record JBJOLD010000191.1, read on the forward strand.
GGCCTTGATGTAGTCCCACAGCTTTTTCATCACTTGGGGGCGAGCCACCAGCTCGGAACCAATCACGGCCGCCAACTCAGCACTGGGCGTTTTACCGGAGGCTGCGGTGGTTTTGCGTGGGGCTTTGGGCTTGGCTTCTTTGACGGCAGCGATTTTGCTGGTTACAGCCTTCTTTGCAGGTACTTTTTTGGCTGCAGCGCCGGCGGGGCTTGCGCGACTAGCTACTTTTTTTGTAGCAATTTCTTTCACGCTTGGCGTCTTGGAAACCGTCTTGCGAGGCGGGAATTTACTCGGTGCGAATTCAAAATTCACTTTGCCAGCCTCAGCGTCCCAAGCCAGCATGGCTTTGAACGCACGGCGGGTGCGCATGGAGACAAACTTGTCCAGCAAATCAGTTTTGCCGGTTTCCAGGAGCTTGTGCATTTGCGTGCGCTCAATAGGCTGCTGCAAAATAATTTGGCCGGTTTTGAAGTCGCAGCTCGGCGTGGGTTGGGCGGTGGTGGGTAGCGATTTTTCGCACACGTAGTTTTTACCGTGCTCATAGACCGCGCTTGCACATTTGGGGCAGTGGCCTAAAGACTCTTGGGTCGAGAAGTCGATGATTTCGCCGCTTTCTTCGCCGGCCTTGTCGTCGCCAAAGTCAAATTCGAGCTTATAGTTTTTGGTCTCGTCGTCAAACTTGATCACCATCTCCGCCACAAAGGGCCAGCCTGCTTTGGAGCGGAAGCCGTCCAGTGGGCCAATATGCTTGTCGCGCAGGAATTGCTCCACCTCGGCGGGCTCAAAAGTGCGCCCGGCCGGGGATTTGCCGAAAGAGAAGCCGCAGCCTTCCTCAGAACCCGATTTTCCGGTACAGGTGTAGCGGCGGTAGTTTTCTTTTACGACGCCGCCACAGTTGGGGCAGGGGCTGGTCAGCGTGGCGTAGTCGCCGGGAATGGTGTCGCGGTCGTACTCTTTGGCTTTTTTGACCATGCGCTCGGTCATGGACGCAATTTCCGCCATGAACTTTTCGCGGCTGAGCTTGCCTTGCTCCATTTGCGCCAGCTTGTATTCCCATTCGCCAGTCAATTCGGCTTTGGTCAGTTCTTGCACGTCCAGACCGCGCAGCAGTGTCATTAACTGAAAAGATTTGGCTGTGGGGATCAGCTCGCGGCCCTCGCGCAGCATGTATTTTTCGGCAATCAAACCTTCAATAATGCTGGAGCGCGTGGCAGGTGTGCCCAGGCCTTTTTCTTGCATGGCTTCGCG
>JBJOLD010000257.1:0-5330 GCA_046045765.1 Pseudomonadota bacterium
GGAGTGGCGGATCCGGGGCCAGTTTGGGGAAACGATTTGTCGTATGCGGGGGTGAGTTGGGGTGTTTCAAGCCTAGGAGTTTCGCGCTGAAACACGCCCTCGAAGGTGGGAGCATGGTTCACACGTTCACCCATGCACCAGCGCGATTTGGGAATGCCAGCCCAGTGCAACAGCGTGGCGAGGATGGACGTGGAGTCGTACGCTACATCGGTGGTCGAGCGAAACACCGTTTGCTCTTTGATCCAGGGTGACACCAGAATGGTGGGTACCCGTACACCCATCAAATCGTAACGAAAGCCGTCGTTTACGTCATTCGGCCAAGGATTCTCGGCGTAAGGAGGTGGGACGTGGTCAAACACACCGCCATGCTCGTCGAAAGTGATGACGAAAAGCGTGTCCTTCCACGCTGGACTACTGCGCAGCGCTTCATAAATTTCATTGAGCGCAATCTCACCGGCCGTGGGGTCAGCTCCCGGGTGGTAAGAGGTTGTGCCCGTCATGGCGATCCAAACGGGCTCCAAAAAACTGAAAGCGGGCAGATTTCCAGCGGCAGCATCGAGCTTGAATTGGTCGACCGTGTCCAGATAGCTTGTCGGGTTTGTGCTAACAGCTTTGTCGACGGACGGAATGGTGCCTTGTAGGTACAAGTGGTAGGTGTGGACAAAATTCATCCAGTCTACGCAGTGGTAGAGCTTCCAGTCGCTCAGTCCGTTGTTCCACAACACCTTCCAAATGGATTGTCGATGGGGATTGCTTGGCCAGTTTTGGTAGGTGGTGCCATTCTGGAAATTATTGAGCTCACCTAAAGCCGAGCCAGTGAATGCAAATGCACGGTTCGGGTCTGTGGCGCCTGGCATGGAGCAGTACCAAGCATCGGACACGGCGAAATTACGGGCTAACCCATTCAAAATAGGCAATTGCTTAGGAGCATAGGTCGTCATCACCTCGTGGACGCCGTTATTCCACACAAACCCGCCCATGCCTGGCACCGCCCGTGCGTCGTATCCGCCGGGTTGGCCGTAAAAGAACTGACGCATGACATCGGATTTGTCGTGGAACGGATCGTTGGGCAAAAAATCCAAATCCCACGATGTGCTGAGTTCCCCGTTTTTGTAGATGGAAAGCGGAACATCTACGCTGGTTGAACCATCTCTGGTATTGCCAGGGTCCACGTTAACCATGGCCAGACTGGCGCCATTGAAGGGTTCGGAGCCGCCCACAAAGTGAATGCCGGTGTCTTTCTGGTCGTAAAGCCAACCGCAGACATGGTCAAAGCTGCGGTTTTCCAACATGAGATAAACGACGTGTTTGATTTTGTCGCGCATGAAGTCCATGGTTCCGGGGACTTTTGCCTGGGCTTGGTCCACGGTGCGCGGCAACTGAACCATGGTTAACGATGTATGGGCATCAAAGCCTTGGGGCAGCACGCCCTCCCGGATTGGACCAACCAAGGGGTCCGCGCTCTTGGGGTCGAAAGCCCACAAACGGTAAGTGCGATCGACAGGCTCCCAGTCCATCACGTACTCGCCCATGGCTACCAGTTTGTGGCGCGAGGTGATGTGGCTCCAGCGTCCTTTTTGAACTGCGGGAAGACCCAAAGGCATGATGGCTTGCGGATCGAAACTCCAAACCCAATATTCGCTGGTTTCAGGTAGTCGATCCAAAACGTAGTTGCCCATTGCAATCAATTCGTGATCAAAGTCAATGGTGTCAAACGACCCTTGGGGGGTGTAAGGAACGGGCAAAGGGTCTTGGCTTAGCGGGTCGCTGGAGTTCAAGTTGGCCGGGTTAGGGTCAAAATTCCACAACTGGAAAGTGCCTCGCCCCATAGTGGGGATGACATTGAGCATGAAGCCACCCATTGGTAGCAGCATGAGCTTTTCACCAGAGTCGTAGCTTTCTTTGGCGCCGTTGGGATTGCCGAAATCCACCCTGTAGCTCCAGAACTTGGTTTTTGTCCAGAGGCCCTTTTGATGGGCTATGACATTCAATGGATCGGAGTTTTGAGGGTCTAGCTCCAACAGCCGGTATGGAAAACACGGCTGGTATTCCTTAAGGGTGATCGGTCCCCACTCTAATAAGTAACGCCCAATGGGTGCGATTTGGTGAGTGCAATCAAAATGAGCTTCAGGCGCAAGTGGAACGGCTTGCAAGAGATCTGGCCCGGTTACATCAAAGCGCCAAAGCCCATAGGCATTGCTGTCATCTCGGCGGCTTATGATGAAATCTTCGCTTTGTTTTAGCGCTGGCAGCATGGTGCAACTTTCTGAAACGAGCAGGGGGCGCTGGTGCTCCCTCGATCAGTGCACCGCCACTAAATCTACATGATAGACTAAGTTTTGCTTCAACTCACACCCATCTATACACCATGACACAGTTTGCAGAAGCGATGCCCCACGGCGATATTCAAGAAGTATTTCCCAACATATTTTTTGTAACTGGCACCATGAAAACTGTGTTGATGGGCGCACATTGGCACTTCAGTCGCAATATGGTTGTGGTTCGTGATGGCAGTAACCTGAGCCTTATCAATTCGGTTCGGTTGTCAGATGAGGGGTTGAAGCAGCTGGACGCTTTGGGCACTGTGGCCAATATTGTCAAAATTGGCTCTCTGCATGGTCTTGACGATGCTTTTTATAAAGATCGATACAAGGCAAAGCTATGGGCATTACCCAATATGCCCCATGCCGAAGGAGTTGAACCCGATCAAATTTTGAGTACAGATGGGCAATTACCGTTTGCTGAAAGCAGCATTTTTGTCTTTGAACATACCAAGTTGCCTGAGTGCATTCTGCGCATTGACCGCGAAGGTGGCATTCTCATTGCGTGCGATGCTTTGCAAAACTGGATGGCACCCGATGCCTTTTTCTCGGATGAGTCACGGCAAATGATGTCCGAAATGGGCTTTTTCCAGTCTGCCAACTTGGGGCCGGTGTGGATGAAAGTTAACGAACCCAAAGCCCAAGACTTTATTCGATTGAATGAATTGACTTTCAGCCATGTTCTTTGTGGCCACGCCACCCCTTTGCGTAACAACGCTCAGCAAGCATTCGCTGAGCGGTTCAAGCAAGTGTTCGAGATTTAAGTTTCTGTATTTGAGGCAACTTCATTGCTTGCCTGAGTAGTCAGGCAACGGGCAAACCTGGTTGTTTTTAGATTGGCACCAAGCTTTGGCCTGCGCAGCGGACCAAGGAGAAAATTGTGGACTCTTGTCAATTACCGCATTCATACATATTTGCTGCGCCTGCTCGGCCCCAGGTGTTGCCGCGAGATAGGCATTCTGGCAACTAGATTGCACCTGCACGGGGTCTGCGCCTGGCGTGTCCCCCATGGCTTTTGCAAAACACGCGGTGGCCAAGTCCTGCCCCACCATGGTCACGATGCCAGGATTGCTTTGGCATGTCTGGTACACCGCTGCAATAGGGTGATTTGCCCCGGTGTAAGGTGTCAAGCGCGTGGGGTCACTGAGTGACAACCGTGCTGTGCCAGCTTTTAGAACGCCTGTAGGCGATTCAGGATAGGCTTTGTTCCAGTAACCAATCGCTTCACCGCCAAAAGCAATGACCGGAAGGGTGCGACTATCGCCCTGGTTCCTATCAGGAAGACTCAAAAAATTCAGCATTGCGGGGATGTATCCCGAGCCTGATGCACCAAAGTACTGGCTTGCATTGGCCGTTGTGAAACAACCGCTTTGCCCGCTTCCAGGGGCGGCGATGGGGAATATATCAACGGTCGATGTATATAACGTCCAATCGGCAGCAGAAACCCCCACCGACTGCAACAAGCGTTGCCAACGGTGTAATGTGGCATTGTTCAAATAATCGGACTGTTGCATAGCTGAGTAGGGCGGGTAATGCAGCAACATAACCATTTTTTGCGCCATGAGCGGAAGGCCCAATGGCAAGTAAAACTGCCAAGGTCCTGTGCAAGTCAATTCAGCGCCTTTGGGTTCCCAGCAAGAGTTTTGTTTGCTGTGTTGGCAAGCTTCTACACCCCGCAAAGCCAACTCCCCATTTTTCAGCCAGGCTGCATGACGGGCGCCGTACTCAGCGGCACGTGGCATGGAGGACCAAAACCCCACTGCATACCCCTTGGCTTGTAGCGGTGTGACCTGCAAGCCGCAGACGTCGGTGATGCCGTCGCGCGTGAGCGAATTCTGCAAATACAGCTGAATACTCGCAGCCACTGCCATATTTCTATCGTACGAAGATTCAGATGCAGTGGAAATGACAGGGTACAGGCGGTCTATTGTGGTTTTGGGCCCAAGCGTATACGCATGGCGAACACCTGAACATTTATTGCTATTGGTGGAGGTTCCTGGCAACGAAGAAGCCTGTGCGCAGGCGGCCACCAGAGAAAGGCACGCCGCAATAAGAAAGTTGTGTATGAATTTAGGCATTTAAACGCTCCGGCTATTGGGCAGATGACTCGCACAAGCTACGATCTTTTTTCAGTGTAACGTCGGTTTACGACTAACCCAAACGGAAGATGGGACTCAATCTGCCAAAATGGAACCATGAACGCGACCCTTTCCACCCCCACCGTTGTTGAAACTACCCAAGCTTTAGGCTTGCAGGCAAAAGCGGCCTCAGCCCTCATGGCGCGTGCGCAAGCAGCTACTAAAAACATAGCACTTCGCAGGCTCGCCGCGCTCTTACGCGAGAACACCCAGGCGCTGCAGGCAGAAAATGCCAAAGATATTGAGCGTGCGGTGGCAGCCGGTTTGGCTGCGCCCATGGTGGACCGCCTGAAACTTACTCCCAAAGTGCTTGAAACGTGCGCGCAGGGCTGCGAACAGCTTGCCAGCATGGCCGATGTGGTTGGAGAAATCATCGGCATGAAGCAGCAGCCCAGCGGTATCCGCGTGGGCCAGATGCGTGTGCCGATTGGCGTGTTCGGCATGATTTTTGAGAGCCGTCCCAATGTGACGATAGAGGCCGCGTCGTTGAGCATCAAGAGCGGCAATGCCTGCATTCTGCGTGGCGGTTCCGAGGCGATTGACTCCAACAAGGCACTGGCCAAGCTAGTGCAGCAGGCGCTCGTAGAAAGCGGCTTGCCCGCCAAAGCGGTGCAACTGGTGCAAACCACCGACCGCGAAGTGGTGGGCCAACTCATCACCATGCCGCAGTATGTGGATGTGATCATTCCGCGCGGCGGCAAAGGCCTGATTGAGCGCATCAGCCGCGACGCCAAGGTGCCCGTTATCAAGCACCTGGACGGCAACTGCCATACCTATGTGGACGACCCCTGCGATATCGCCATGGCCGTCAAGGTGGCCGATAACGCCAAGACGAACAAGTACAGCCCTTGCAACGCGACCGAGAGCCTGC
>JBJOLD010000334.1:0-8808 GCA_046045765.1 Pseudomonadota bacterium
GGGGACAACAGCCTAGCTAGAGGCCGATTTTGTATAAATTTCCGACAACCAATCCGCCAGCACGACACCAATCACACGATTTATCGTATGATTAAAAATACGCTTGAACACACCATAGGAGTTTGCCATGCCCACCATCAGCGCCAACGACCTTAAAACCAAGGGCATCTCTGCCATTGAATTCGCCCTGAGCACCGCGCCCGAGGCCATTGTGTCGGTGCGCGGTAAAGACAAATTTGTGATCATGGACATGGCGCAGTACCACTACCTGCGTGAATGCGAGTTGGACGCTGCGCTGGCGCAGACCCGTGCCGACCTGGCCGCAGGCCGCGCAGTGCAAGAGTCGCCCGAGGCCCACCTGGCGCGGCTGGACGCGATGTAATGCCGTTTGCTCTCGTCTTTACCGAGCAGTACAACCGCAGGGCTGCACGGTTTTTGAAACGGCACCCTGAGCTGCGCCAGCAATACCTCAAAACCCTGCAAGTGTTAGAAGCTAACCCAGCCCACCCCTCGCTGCGCCTGCACCCGTTGCGCGGTAAGCTCGACGGGCTGCATTCGGTGTCGATCAACCTGTCTTACCGCATTACGCTGGAGCTGTTGATTCAAGACGGACAGATCATCCCGGTGAATGTGGGTGACCATGATGCGGTGTACTGAATTGCTATTGTTTTAGTAGCTGCTTACGCACATTCCGTAAGGGCTAGAGGCTGGTTTAGAACTTAATTTTCTCTCGATAGGTCTAGGTGTTACTATCGTATTACCTTTTGGAGAACACCATGCCAGCCACTACGTCGCTCAAGCTGCCCGATGCTTTGAAGAACACCATTGCCAAAGTGGCTGCGTTTGAGGGCAAAACCGCCCATGCGCTCATGGTGGACACCTTGCAAGTCGCTATGGACGATGCGTTAGTGCGCCAACAGTTTTATGCAGATGGAGAGGCTTCTTACCAAGACACCATTCGCACCAACGCCGTCTTTGGTGGCGCGGATGTTAAGACCTATCTCCTGGCCCGCGTGAAGAGCGGTAAGTCGGGCAACACAACTGGCCGGCCGCAGGCTCAGCCATTGGATGCCTCCAAGCCTATGACGCTCCCCAATGACTGAGCTGGCCTACACTGAACAAGCACTGCTGGACTTGGAAAGACTGAGCGATTTCCTACTTGAAACCGACCCGCAAGCAGCGCAGGACACCGCTGCATTGATTTTGGATGCACTGGAGATTTTGGTGCAGCACCCCGAGATTGGTCGCAAGGTCCACTTTGGGCAGCGCGAGCTGGTGATCTCAAGGGGGCAAACTGGCTATCTGGCGCTCTATCGATTTTTGCCCCATATTGACCGCATACTCGTGCTGACACCGCGGCATCAGCGGGAATCGGGATACAAAGGCCTGTAACAAGAATAATTGGGGAGAGCCATGAGCCTACATAAAGAAATCAGCTTCGAGCTGGAGATTTGCCAACACCTCGCCGCCACGGGCTGGCTGTATGCCGAGGGCGACGCTGCCGGCTACGACCGTGCCCGCGCCCTCTTCCCCGCCGATGTGCTGGCCTGGGTGCAGACCACTCAGCCCAAGGCGTGGGAGGTGCTGGTCAAAAACCATGGCAGCAAGGCAGAAGACACCCTTCTTACCCGCCTGCGCGACCAGCTAGACCAGCGCGGCACGCTGGATGTGCTGCGCCATGGCGTGGAGCTGCTGGGCCTTAAAGCCCCGTTACTGCTGGCCCAGTTCAAACCCGCGCTGGTCATCAACCCCGACATCTTGGCCCGTTTTGCGGCAAACCGCTTGCGTGTGGTGCGCCAGGTGCGCTACTCGCTGCATTGCGAAAACAGCATCGACCTGGTGCTGTTCTTGAACGGCTTGCCAGTCGCCACTGTGGAATTGAAGACTGATTTCACGCAAAGCATTGGCGATGCCATTGACCAATACCGCTTTGACCGCCATCCCAAGCCCAAGGGCCAGGCGCCCGAGCCCTTGCTATCGTTTCCCTCGGGCGCGCTGATTCACTTTGCGGTGAGCAACAAAGAAGTTGCCATGGTCACCAGGCTGGTGGGGCCTGCCACGGTGTTCCTGCCCTTCAACCTGGGTGACGATGGCGCGGCGGGCAACCCGGTCAACACTGCCGGTGGCCACCGCACCGCCTACCTGTGGGAACAAGTGTGGGCGCGTGAGAGCTGGTTAGAGATTTTGGGCCGCTACCTGATTGCCCAGCGGGACAAGAAGAAGCAGATTGCAAAAATCATCTTCCCGCGCTACCACCAGCTGGACGTGACGCGCAAGCTGCAAGTGGCAGTGCTGGCCGATGGGCCGGGCAACAAATACCTGATTCAGCACAGCGCCGGTTCCGGCAAGACCAACTCCATTGCCTGGACGGCACACTTTCTGGCCGAGCTGCACGATACACAGGCCAAGAAGGTGTTTGACACGGTGCTGGTGGTGTCGGACCGCAATGTAATTGACTCGCAGTTGCAAGAGGCCCTGTTTGACTTTCAGCGCACCACGGGGGTGGTGGCCACCATCAAGAACACCGACGGCAGCAAGAGCGCTGCGCTGGCAGAAGCCTTGTCAGGTGACAAGAAGATTGTGGTCTGCACTATTCAGACCTTTCCCTTTGCGCTGGAGGCCGTGCGCAAGCTGGCCGCAACACAAGGAAAGCGATTTGCAGTGATTGCGGACGAGGCCCACAGCTCGCAAACCGGTGAAGCAGCAAGCAAGCTGAAAGCCGTGCTATCGCCCGAGGAGTTGCAAGAGCTGAATGACGGCGGCGAGGTCAGCAGCGAAGACATTTTGGCCGCGCAGATGGCCAACCGGGCCGAAGACGGTGGCATTACCTTTGTGGCCTTTACCGCCACGCCCAAGAACAAGACGCTGGAGCTGTTTGGCACCCGGCCGGACCCTACACGCAAGCCCGCACCGGACAACGTGCCCAAGCCGTTTCATGTGTATTCCATGCGGCAGGCGATTGAAGAAGGCTTCATTCTGGACGTGCTGCAAAACTACACGCCGTACAGCCTGGCATTCAAATTGGCCCACAACGGGCAAGAGGTGAACGAGCGCGAAGTGGAGCGCAATACGGCCATGAAAGGCATCATGGGCTGGGTACGGCTGCACCCCTACAACATTGCCCAAAAGGTGCAAGTGGTGGTGGAACACTTTCGCGAGTTTGTAGCCCCTCTGCTGGGTGGCAAAGCCAAAGCCATGGTGGTGGTGGGCAGCCGCCTGGAGGCGGTGCGCTGGCAGATTGCCGTGGACAGCTACATCCAGGCCCATAGCTACGCCATCGGCACGCTAGTGGCGTTCTCCGGGGAGGTGAACGATAAAGACTCCGGCGAAGAGCCCTTCACCGAGAACAGCAAAACCCTGAACCCCAATCTCAAGGGCCGTGACATCCGGGAGGCATTCAAAGGCGACGAATACCAAATATTGCTTGTGGCCAACAAGTTTCAGACCGGGTTTGACCAGCCCCTGCTGTGCGGCATGTACGTGGACAAGCGCCTGGCAGGCATTCAGGCGGTGCAGACCCTGAGCCGTTTGAACCGCGCCCACCCCGGCAAAGACACCACCTATGTGCTGGACTTTGTGAACGATACCGCCGAGGTGCTGGCCGCGTTCAAAACGTATCACACCACCGCAGAACTCAGCGCCACCACCGACCCCAACCTGGTGTTCAACCTGCGCTCTAAGCTGGACGGTGCCGGGCACTATGGTGACTTTGAGGTGGAGCGTGTAGTGGCTGTGGAACTGAACCCCCACGCCAAACAGAGCGAATTGATCGCTGCGCTGGAGCCGGTGCAAGACCGCATCATGAAGCGTTACCAGGCCGCAGTGGCCGCGCTGAAATCCGCCAAAGATAAAACGGACGACACCGCCACCAAAGCGGCACAAGATGAACTGGATGCGCTGGTGCTGTTCAAGGGCGACATGGGCGCGTACCTGCGGCTGTACACCTTCCTGTCGCAAATCTTTGACTATGGCAACACGGGCATTGAGAAGCGCGCCATCTTCTACAAACGCCTGCTGCCCCTGCTGGAGTTTGGCCGGGAGCGCCAGGGCATTGACCTGACCAAGATGGTGCTCACCCACCACCACCTCAAAGACCATGGTGCCCGCACCCTGCCCCTGAGCAATGGCGATACACCCAAGCTGGCACCCATTACCGAAGCCGGTAGCGGCAGCGTGCAAGAGCAGCAAAAGGTCTACATGGCGGAGCTGATTGAAAAGCTGAACGACCTGTTTGGCACCGAGACCAGCGAGCAAGACCAACTGCGCTACGTGAACGGCACCATACTGGGCAAAGTGGCTGAGTCCGCTACCCTGCAGCAGCAAGCCGCCAACAACACCAAAGAACAGTTTGCCAACTCACCCAACCTGAAAATAGAACTTCAGAACGCGATCATTGACTCCCTGGACGCGCACAACGCCATGAGCAGCAAAGCGCTGAACTCGACCATGGTGATGGATGGGCTGTTGGACGTATTGCTGAACCACTCGGGCTTGTATGAACGTCTGCGCGGGCTCGGTTACCAAACTACCATCAGGCCTTAAAAGCTCAAGGACACCCCATGTTGAAACTAGTCATCGGCAACAAAAACTACTCCTCCTGGTCTATGCGCCCGTGGGTGCTGCTCAAGCAGGCGGGCATTCCATTTGAAGAAGTCAAAGTGCGCTTTGACTCGTTTGAGGCGGGCTCCACCTTCCGCACCGCACTGGCCAGCGTGACCCCGGTGTCCAAAGTGCCAGTGCTGCAAGACGGCGAATTGGCGGTGTGGGACACCCTGGCAATTGCCGAATACGTGGCAGAGCAATATCCCGACAAAAAGCTCTGGCCCACAGAGCGCACCGCCCGTGCCCGCGCGCGCAGCATCTGCAGTGAGATGCACAGCGGCTTTACCGGCATCCGCAGCAACTGCCCCATGAACATTGAGGCTGACCTGCCGGTGATTGGTGCCTTGGTTTGGCGTGACAAAGCCGCCGTGCGGGCCGACGTAGCCCGCTTGGTGGATATGTGGAGTGCACTGCTGCAAGAGCACGGCGGCCCCCTGTTGTTTGGTGAGTTCACCGTGGCCGATGCCTACTTTGCACCCGTTTGCATGCGCATCAAGACCTATCACCTGCCCGTGCCGCAAGACATTGCCGCCTACATCGACCGGGTGTGCGCGCTGCCCGGCGTGGCAGCTTGGATCAAAGATGCGTTGGAAGAGCAAGACTTCCGCGACTTTGAAGAGCCCTATCGTTTGAGCCGATAAACCCGCCCCACACTCCCCAACCCAATGCAAACCTACCTGGTCGGCGGTGCCGTACGCGATGCCTTGATGGGCCTGGCCGTCAAGGACCGCGACTGGGTGGTTGTGGGCGCCACACCACAGCAGATGCTGGACGCGGGCTATGTGGCGGTGGGGCAGGACTTTCCGGTGTTTTTACACCCGCAGACCAAAGAGGAATATGCGCTGGCACGCACCGAACGCAAAACCGCACCGGGCTACAAGGGCTTTGCGGTGCACTGCGCGCCCGAAGTGACGCTGGAAGAAGACTTGGGGCGGCGTGACCTTACTATCAATTCCATAGCTGCTTACGCAAAGCTGGCGAGGCCTGATGGCCTGTTTGATCTAAAAAATAGCTCTCAAATCCTAATTGATCCCTATGGCGGCCAGCGCGACATTGCCGCCAAAGTGCTGCGCCACACCACAGCCGCGTTTACCGAAGACCCGGTGCGCATCCTACGGCTGGCGCGCTTCGCAGCCCGCTTTGCCGAGTTCACCGTGGCCCCCGAAACATTGGCGCTGATGCAAAGCATGGTGCAAGCCGGGGAAGTGGACCATTTGGTGGCCGAGCGTGTGTGGCAAGAGCTGGCAAAGGGCCTGATGGAGACGCAACCCTCGCGCATGTTTGCCGTGCTGCGCGACTGCGGTGCGCTGGCCAAACTGCTGCCAGAGCTGGACCGCTTGTGGGGCGTGCCGCAGCCGGTGGAGCACCATCCCGAGGTGGACACCGGCGTGCATGTGATGCTGGTGCTAGACATGGCCGCGCGGCTGCAAGCGCCGCTGGCCGTGCGCTTTGCTGCGCTGACCCACGACTTGGGCAAAGGCACCACGCCGGCCGACGTGCTACCCCGCCACATTGGCCACGAAGAACGCAGCGTGCGCTTGCTGGCCGCCCTTTGCAAACGCCTGCGTGTACCCACCGAATGCGCCGAATTGGCACAAGTGGTGGCGCGCGAACACGGCAACATCCACCGATCCACCGCGCTGGGCGCAGACGCCGTGGTGCGTTTGCTGGAGCGCTGCGACGCCATCCGCAAACCCCAACGCTTTGCCCACATCACCCTGGCCTGCGAGTGCGATGCACGCGGCCGCCTGGGTTTGAGCGAATCGCACTACCCGCAAGCCGCCCGACTGAATCAAGCACTTCAAGCTGCCTTGTCAGTTGCTACTGATTCAATAGCTGCTTACGCAATATCCACAGGGGCTACAGGTCCAAAGATAGGGGAATTTGTGCGTAAAGCGCGGGTTGCAGCGGTCGCACAAAAATATACCCGGCACTAATTGAGTAGGCCGCTCCATTAAGGAGGGGACTTTGGCAAATGTATTCGCGTATTCGCGCCCTATTTTTTAGAAAAAATATTCTGTTTATAATTTATTCAGCATAATTTTTCTAAGTCATCATGGTCACTGCGTCTCCCTCGGTCAGTCAGGCAGTTAGCCCGCCCGCATCGGAAGAGGCTTTGCTGCAAGCCATTGCGCGGGACTTTGACCGATTAAGCCGTCAGCTCAAGCTGATTGCCAGCCATGTGGAGCAGCACCGCGCGCATTTGGGCATTCAGTCGGTGCAAGACGTGGCCACCACTTGCGGCGTGCAGCCGTCTGCAGTAGTGCGGTTTGCCAAACACTTTGGGTTTGACGGCTACACCGGGCTGCAGCGGGTATTTCGCGACCAATTGGCGCAGCAAATATCTCCAGCACGCAGCTACCAGACGCGCATTCGCCAGGCCATGGAGTCCGGCGCGCGCAACCTGAGCAGTGCCGACATTGCGCACGCGTTAGTGGAAAGCAGCATTGCGGGCATGGAAGAGCTGCAGTCGTCCCTCAAAGCGCAGGCGTTTGAAGACGCGGTGGACTTACTGGCCGGAGCGCAGACCATTTGGCTCATGGCCTCGCGCCGCTCGTACCCCGTGTCTACCTACCTGGCCTACGCCTTGCAGCACACCGACAAACGGGTGCAGCACATCACGGCGATGGGCAGCATGCAAGACGGCCAGCTGCGCGGCTTGCAGCCCGGCGATGTAATGATTGCCATATCGTTTGCACCCTATGCAGAAGAAACTGTGAGCGTTGTGCGCCAAGCGCATGCCAATGGCGCACGCGTCATCTCCATCATCGACAGCAGCCTGAGCCCTCTGGCACGTTTGTCTACCAGCGCGCTGCAAGTGCAGGAAACCAGCGTATTCGGTTTTCGTGCCCTCACCAACACCATGGCGGTGGCGCAGAGCCTGTTTTTGGCCCTGGCTTATCGCCTTGAACTTGATTACCAACCCACCCGCAGCAGCTCAAATTAAAAGCACGCGGTTTGAACTTAGCAAGAAAGAAACTTATGAAAAAAGTAGCCCTGTTCGGAGCCGGTCGCATTGGCCGCATTCACGCCGCCAACCTGTCGGCCATGCCCGGTATTGAGTTGGTCGCCGTCAGCGATCCGGTGGCCGCCGCTTGCGCCGATCTGGCCGCAGTGCACGGCGCCCGTATAGACAGCATTGAAGGCATTTTTGCGGACACCAGTATCGATGCCGTGGTGATCGGCAGCCCTACCACCACCCACAGCGACCTGATTACGCGCGCGGCACAGTCGGGCAAGCACATTTTTTGTGAAAAACCAGTAGACCTGTCTGCCGAACGCGCCCGCGCCTGTGCGGACGCTGTGGCCAAGGCCAATGTGGCCTGCATGATTGGATTTCAGCGCCGCTTTGACCCCACATTTAGCGAAGCCAAAGCCCGCCTGGACCGGGGCGACATCGGCAACCCCGAAATGCTGGTCATCACCAGCCGCGACCCTGGCGCGCCCCCTGTGGACTACATCAAAAGCTCGGGCGGCATCTTCCGCGACATGCTGATTCACGACTTTGACGTGTTTCGCTGGATTTTGTGCGGTGACGGTGACGAGGCTGCATGGCTCAGCGCCAGCGGCTCCTGCTTGACCGACCCCGCCATCGGCCAAGCTGGTGATATGGACTGCACCGCCGTGACCATCAAAACCAAAAAAGGCCGCCTGTGCCAGATCAACACCACACGCCGCGCCGCCTACGGTTACGACCAGCGCTTTGAGGTGATCGGCTCACTGGGCATGCTGCAATGTGGCAACCACCGCCCCACCGAAGTCACGCAGGCCAACGGCAGCGCCACCCATATCGACAACCCCGAGGCCTTCTTTTTGCAACGTTACGCTAACGCCTACCGCCTGGAGATTGAGCACTTCTTCACCCAGTTGCAAACCGGTGGTGCTTTCAAGACCACGGTAGAAGACGGCGTACGTGCACAGGTGCTTGCCGACGCGGCCACTGAGAGTGCCCACAGCGGCAAGGCGGTGGTGTTTTGACCCCCGCCCTGGCCTTTCCGCAGGGCCGCAAATATGACCTGGCCTGCCTGGGCCGTTTGGCGGTAGACCTGTACGCCGAACAGTTCGGCAGCAAGCTGGAAGATGCGCGCAGCGTCGCCAAATACCTGGGCGGCAGCTCGGCCAACCTGGCCTTCGGTGTGGCACGGCTGGGGCTGAAAAGTGCCATGGTCTCGCGTGTGGGCAACGAGCACATGGGGCGCTTCTTGC
>JBJOLD010000335.1:0-5879 GCA_046045765.1 Pseudomonadota bacterium
GATCAGTGTTAAAGGCGCTGGCGGTGTTTTGCAATTGACGCTCAATAAGCTTGTCAAGGTGGCTAATGATGTTGGCAATCTGAATTTTCAGCCTGCCAACGAATCTCGCGAAGCTAATGCCATGACTGGCACCATGCGCCAGTTGGTAAACAACATGGTC
Source organism: Pseudomonadota bacterium (assembly GCA_046045765.1). Lineage (GTDB taxonomy): Bacteria > Pseudomonadota > Gammaproteobacteria > Burkholderiales > Burkholderiaceae_C > Allorhodoferax. The sequence goes on from JBJOLD010000335.1 coordinate 161, forward strand.
GTTGGTGTAACTAAAGGTTTCGAGAAGAAATTGTCGTTGATCGGCGTGGGCTACAAAGCCCAAGCTGCTGGCAATAAACTGAATCTCGCGGTTGGCTATTCACATCCAGTCAATTTCGATATGCCTGCTGGCATAACGGTTGCGACCCCTACTCCTACAGAAATTTTGGTAAAGGGTGCTGATCGTCAGCGCGTAGGCCAAATTGCTGCTGAGATTCGTGCTGTTCGTCCACCTGAGCCCTATAAAGGCAAAGGCATCCGCTACGCGGACGAAAAGATTACGATCAAAGAAACTAAGAAGAAATAAGGAGCTGCATTATGTTGACCAAAAAAGAGCAGCGTCTTCGCAGATCCCGTCAGACGCGTATCCGCATTGCAACGCAAGGCGTGGCGCGCTTGACTGTGAATCGTACGAATTTGCACATTTATGCCAGCGTTATCTCTGGCGATGGCGGCAAGGTAATTGCAGCAGCTTCTACTGCAGAGGCAGAAGTTCGCAAATCATTGGGTGGTTCGGGTAAAGGCGGCAATGTCGCAGCAGCTCAAATCATCGGCAAGCGTTTGGCTGAAAAAGCCAAGGCAGCTGGCATAGAAAAAGTCGCGTTTGACCGTTCAGGTTTTGCGTACCATGGCCGCGTTAAAGCGCTGGCAGATGCCGCTCGTGAAGCTGGCTTGCAGTTCTAAGCAGATCGGAAATAAAGATGGCTAAAGTTCAAGCAAAAATGCAAGGTAAGGCCGAGGGTCCTGAGGACGGTCTGCGCGAAAAGATGATCGCGATCAATCGCGTCACCAAAGTGGTTAAAGGCGGTCGTATTCTCGGCTTCGCAGCTTTGACCGTTGTGGGGGATGGTGATGGGCGCATCGGTATGGGTAAAGGTAAATCGAAAGAAGTACCTGCTGCAGTGCAGAAGGCTATGGAAGAAGCCCGTCGCAACATGTTGAAAGTAACGTTGAAAAACGGAACCATTCATCACAAAGTTATGGGTCACCACGGCGCTGCTAGTGTCATGATGGCGCCAGCCCCAAAAGGAACTGGCATTATTGCTGGTGGTCCAATGCGCGCTGTGTTTGAAGTGGTTGGTATCACGGATATCGTTGCCAAGAGCCATGGCTCAACCAATCCTTACAACATGGTTCGTGCAACATTGGATGCATTGTCGGTTTCGACAACGCCTGCACAAGTTGCAGCAAAGCGCGGCAAGTCAATTGAAGAGATCTTCGCTTAATACGAAGACATCACCATGACAACACAACAAACAGTCAAAGTCCAATTGGTGCGCAGCCCCATTGGAACAAAAGAATCCCACCGCGCAACTGTGCGTGGTTTGGGTCTGCGCAAGCTCAATAGTGTGAGCGAATTGCAGGACACTCCTGCAGTGCGCGGCATGATTAACAAGATCAGCTATCTGGTCAAAGTGCTCTAAGAGGTTGATGATGGAACTCAATGGCATCAAGCCTGCAGATGGCGCTAAACATGCAAAGCGTCGCGTTGGTCGCGGCATCGGATCTGGCTTGGGTAAAACCGCCGGCCGTGGTCACAAGGGTCAAAAGTCCCGCTCAGGTGGCTACCACAAGGTAGGTTTCGAAGGTGGACAGATGCCTATGCATCGTCGCCTGCCGAAACGTGGTTTCAAGTCACATTTGTTGCAATTCAATGCTGAAATTACATTAACTGCTTTAGACGCTTTAGGAGTTGCAGAAGCGGACATGTTGACACTTAAGCAATTAGGTGCTGTGTCAGAATCGGCTAAAGTAGTAAAGGTTATTTGTACCGGTGTTATTACTAAAGCTGTGAAGCTGAGCGGTATCGGAGCAACCGCTGGTGCCAAGGCTGCTATAGAAGCAGCTGGCGGTAGCGTTGCCTAATCGCAGTAAGTAAGAGTAGCACGTGGCAAATAGCGCAGCTCAAATTGCAAATACAGGCAAGTTTGGCGACTTACGTCGCAGGCTTGTATTTTTGCTCTTGGCACTGGTGGTGTACCGTGTAGGTGCGCATATACCGGTGCCGGGCATAGATCCTGCACAATTGCAGCAGCTGTTCAAAGGCCAGCAAGGTGGTATCCTGAGTTTATTCAACATGTTCTCCGGTGGGGCGTTGTCTAGATTCACTATTTTTGCATTGGGGATCATGCCGTACATCTCGGCATCGATCATCATGCAATTGCTAGGCTATGTGTTACCTTCTTTTGAGCAGATGAAAAAAGAGGGTGAAGCTGGTCGCCGCAAGGTGACGCAGTACACCCGTTACGGAACCTTAGGTTTAGCGCTATTTCAATCAATGGGTATTGCTCTTGCATTAGAGTCTTCTGCCGGATTGGTAATTGCACCTGGCTTTGGTTTTCGACTGACTTCTGTGATTACGTTGACGGCCGGAACAATGTTCCTTATGTGGCTTGGCGAACAAATAACGGAACGCGGACTTGGCAACGGTATTTCTATACTAATTTTTGGCGGTATAGCAGCAGGGTTGCCAAACGCTATTGGGGGTTTATTAGAGCTGGTACGAACTGGCGCCATGAGCATCATTGTCGCCTTATTGATTGTAGTTTTGGTGGCTTTGGTAACATACTTCGTTGTCTTTGTTGAGCGAGGGCAGCGCAAGATATTAGTCAATTATGCTCGTCGTCAAGTTGGCAATAAGGTGTATGGTGGTCAGTCATCTCACTTGCCTCTCAAGCTAAATATGGCCGGCGTGATCCCCCCGATCTTTGCGTCATCTATCATATTGCTGCCCGCTACCGTTGCTAATTGGTTCAGCACTGGTGAGTCGATGCGCTGGTTAAAAGACATTGCTGGCACGTTGAGCCCTGGTCAACCCATCTACGTCATGCTGTATGCGGCTGCTATAGTTTTCTTTTGCTTTTTCTACACGGCGTTAGTATTTAATAGTCGAGAAACAGCAGACAATTTGAAGAAGAGCGGTGCATTTATTCCCGGTATTAGGCCTGGTGACAACACCGCTAAATACATCGATAAAATTTTGCTTCGATTAACTTTGGCCGGTGCGATTTACATAACATTTGTGTGTCTTTTGCCCGAATTTTTAATCTTGAAATACAACGTTCCGTTTTATTTCGGTGGCACCTCACTTCTTATCATTGTGGTAGTCACGATGGATTTCATGGCCCAAGTGCAGAACTACATGATGTCGCAGCAATATGAATCTTTGCTGAAGAAGGCTAACTTCAAGTCATCTTGAGTTGGACAGTTTAATTTAAGGTAATAGCGCATGTTCCGCGCGAATCAAAGTCGGAACGGAGCGAAGAGTTTTAGGAGAGAAAAATGAAAGTTTCGGCTTCGGTCAAGAAAATTTGCCGTAACTGCAAAATCATCCGACGCAAAGGCGTTGTGCGCGTGATCTGTACAGATCCTCGCCACAAGCAGCGCCAGGGTTAATTGCAAGAGTTTTAGAGGACGAAAATGGCACGTATCGCTGGCATCAATATTCCGCCGCAACAGCATTCTGAAATTGGCTTGACAGCTATTTTTGGTATCGGTCGCACCCGCGCTCGCAAAATTTGTGAGGCATGTGGCATTGCTTATTCCAAGAAGGTCAAAGACTTGACCGATGGTGATCTGGAGAAAATTCGCGACCAGATCGCTCAGTTTACAATCGAGGGTGATCTGCGTCGTGAAACGACCATGAACATTAAGCGATTGATGGACATTGGCTGCTATCGCGGTTTCCGTCATCGTCGTGGTTTGCCGATGCGCGGTCAGCGCACACGCACAAACGCACGCACCCGCAAAGGCCCTCGTAAGGCTGCTGCGTCTTTGAAGAAATAAAACGGATTGAGATACCACTATGGCAAAAGCTCCCGCCAATAACGCTGCTCAGCGTGTACGCAAAAAAGTCCGCAAAAACGTTGCTGACGGTATTGCTCACGTCCATGCGTCGTTTAACAACACTATCATCACTATCACAGATCGCCAAGGCAATGCATTGTCTTGGGCATCCTCTGGTGGTCAAGGTTTCAAAGGCTCACGTAAGTCAACTCCTTTTGCTGCGCAGGTGGCATCAGAAGTTGCTGGACGTGCAGCACTTGAGCAAGGCATCAAAAATCTTGATGTCGAAATCAAAGGCCCCGGCCCAGGTCGAGAGTCTTCAGTTCGTGCACTAGCCGCTCTGGGCATTCGTATTAACATGATCGCTGATGTGACTCCGGTACCACATAACGGTTGCCGCCCACAAAAGCGTCGTCGTATCTAATTTTTTAACAAGCCCACCGCCATCAACTCTTGTTGATGGCTCCCGTGTTTTTGCACGGCAGATGACATAAAGGAAGTTCAAGTGGCACGCTACCTCGGCCCCAAAGCCAAACTATCACGCCGTGAAGGCACGGATTTGTTCCTTAAGAGTGCCCGTCGCTCGATCGCGGACAAGGCTAAATTTGACTCCAAACCTGGTCAGCACGGCCGCACTTCTGGTGCGCGTACTTCTGACTATGGGTTGCAATTGCGCGAGAAGCAAAAAGTTAAACGGATGTACGGTGTTTTGGAGCGTCAGTTCCGCCGTTATTTCGAAGAGGCCGATCGTCGCAAGGGTAACACTGGTGCAAACTTGTTGTTTTTGCTTGAGTCACGTTTAGACAACGTCGTATATCGCATGGGATTCGGTTCGACACGTGCAGAAGCTCGTCAGTTGGTTTCGCACAAGGCAATTACCGTTAACGGCAGCTCTGTCAACATTCCTTCTTACATGGTAAAGACTGGCGATGTTGTTGGTCTACGTGAGAAGTCGAAGAAGCAAAACCGCGTAGTTGAAGCGCTCCAACTTGCACAGCAAGTTGGCATGCCAGCTTGGGTCGATGTGAGCATTGAAAAAGCTGAAGGTACTTTCAAATCGGTACCTGATCGCGACCAATTCGGTGCAGATATCAATGAGTCGTTGATCGTTGAGTTGTATTCGCGCTAATCCCGTTTGAATCGTTGAAATCGTTCCTCGGCAACGTATACGCGTTGTTGAGGTGCTTCACCAGCCTTACCGACGTAACGAATCGGGGGTATTGAGAGGAAGTCTGAATGCAAAACAGTTTGCTGAAACCAAAATCCATTAGCGTTGAGCAACTCGGAATGAACCGAGCAAAAGTTGCGTTGGAGCCATTCGAACGTGGCTACGGGCATACACTAGGTAACGCTTTGCGTCGCGTTTTGTTGTCTTCTATGCCTGGGTTTGCGGCTACTGAAGTAACTATTGCCGGTGTTCTCCACGAATATTCGTCTATAGACGGTATCCAAGAGGACGTTGTTAATATTCTTCTGAATTTGAAGGGTGTCGTTTTCAAGCTTCACAATCGTGAGGAGGTAACGCTGAGTTTGCGTAAAGATGCGGAAGGCGTAGTTACCGCCGCTGACATCCAAACGCCACACGACGTTGAAATTGTCAATCCTGGCCATGTCATTGCACACCTCTCTCACGGCGGCAAGCTTGATATGCAGATTAAAGTGGAAAAAGGTCGTGGCTATGTGCCCGGTTCCATGCGTCGTCACGCAGATGAACCAAATAAGTCCATCGGGCGCATAGTCCTTGACGCCTCTTTTTCTCCTGTGAAGCGCGTAAGCTACACAGTCGAAAGTGCTCGCGTTGAGCAGCGTACCGATTTGGACAAACTTGTTGTCGAGATTGAGACGAATGGCGCTGTTACCGCTGAAGATGCTGTACGGGCATCCGCCAAAATATTGGTTGAGCAATTAGCGGTATTTGCACAGCTTGAAGGTAG